>NZ_JANKAS010000012.1 GCF_024622505.1 Irregularibacter muris | reverse complement strand
CCTAATTCATAGCTTTCTTCTACCTTGATTTTTTGCTTTTTATCTCAAGGTTTATTTGTTATGCCCTTTTTTATTCATTCACTATATTACTTTCAAATTTAGTTGTTGACATATTACCAGATTGCTTTTTAAAACAAAGATTCTTTATGCCTTTATTTGATTATACGTAATTTTTTTGGAAAATGCTTCAAAAATATCAAAATTTAAAGAAAAAGAAAAAGTTTTAAAACAAAACTAGCCTTTTCACCAATGGTGAAAAGGCTAGTTTGATATCCTATTAATTGCAATGTTCCATGACGATTTGAGCTAATAATGCTGTTCCGTTTTTCAAAACATTTTCATTAATATTAAATTTCTCATGATGATGGGGGTAAGTAATTTCCTTACCTGTTTCCCTAGCTCCCAAGAAAATCAACGCTCCGGGTACTTTTTCTAAATAAATAGCAAAATCTTCCCCTCCCATTATCTTTGTCATAGGAACAATGCATTCTTCACCAAATAATTTGATAGCTGCTTCATGAGCTTTTTGAGAGCAAGCTTCACTATTAATGGTGGGTGGTGTTCCAAACTCATAGTGAAAATCTATTTTTGCCCTATAGGCCTTGGCTATATTGAAGGCTATTCTCTCGAGAATAATAGGCAATTGCTGTCTAATTTCTTTATTGAAGCATCGAGTAGTTCCCTCCATATAAGCTTCCTTGGCAATGACATTATATTTTTCCCCTGCATTTAGTTTCCCTATACTCACTACTACTGCTTCTAATGGATCAATCTCCCTGCTGACTAAGGATTGTAGATTAAGGAGTATGGAAGAGGCCACTAGGGCCGCATCAATTCCTTGATGGGGAGATGCTCCATGACCACCCTTTCCATGAACTTTTATTGAAAATTTATCCGCCGAAGCCATTCTAGGACCTGCTTCTAGAGAAATTCCTCCACTATCTAAATCGGCCCAAGAATGAAGCGCATAAATAAAATCTAGATCCTCTAGTTCTCCAGATTGTACTAATTGTTTTGCCCCCTCTATGATTTCCTCTGCAGGTTGAAAGATTAGTTTTATTCTCCCTTGTATTCTTCCCCTTACCTCTTTTAAAATTTTAGCCACTCCCAGTAGCATAGCCACATGGCTATCATGGCCACAGGCATGCATAACCCCAGTATTCTTAGAGCAATATTCTATTTCATTTTTTTCCACTATATTTAATGCATCCATATCTGCTCGCAGTCCTATTACTGGTCCCGGGTGATCTCCTTCTATTGTTGCGATCACTCCAGTCCCTGCCACTGAAACATAAGATATGTTCATTCTATCCAGCTCTTCTTTTATCTTTTGTGATGTTTTTTCTTCCTGCCAGCTGAGTTCAGGATAAGTGTGAAAATGACGTCTTAGATCAATGATATAATCCTCATACTTCTCTGCTAGCTCTTTAATTTCCATTAAAACAACTCCTTATCCTTTTTGTGTCACCAAGTCTTTAATTATCTTGCGATTAGGCATAGGTTCTAAAATAAGTTTATCATATTCATTCGCTACACATATACATGCCATCTTTACCCTGCCGTTCACCTTTAATGTGCATCTTCCACAAATTCCATGGTTGCATACACTGTGCTTATAATAACGAATGGAACTATCCATATTGAAAGAGATATAATCCAAAACATCCATGACGGTCCAATTTTCTTCTTGTGGTACTGGTACTTCAAATTCATCAAAATATCCTTCTTGATCTTTATTATAATCAAACCGATATATTTTAACTTTCATTTATCTTCACCCCCGAATATAGTAATAGGAAATGTTTAGCCTTTATACTGCAAGTCTTTGTCTAGGAAATATTCAATGACATTTTCTTTTTTCCCTGTTGGTAAGGGGATCTTTGTTACAATAGGCTTTCTCGTTTCCAATTCCATTTTTCCATTATTATTTTTAGAAATTATCCTATACATATAATGATCATGATTAATTTCTGGGTAATCGCTTCGAATATGGCATCCTCGACTTTCTTTTCTCATCAATGCCGCTTTAATCGCTGCTTCTGCACAGATGAGTAAGTTTTCTACTTGTAAATAATCTATCCATTCATAGTTATAGCTAGGAGACTTTTCTTTAAAATAAATATTCGGTAACCCCTCTTCTCTAATACGCTCTAGCTCTTTTAGGGCTTTTAACAATCCTGCTTCATTTCTTATCATACCAAAGCCTTCATCACATACTTTTTCAATGTCTTGATGAACATGAATGGAGCTAATCCCTTTCTCTGCTTTAAAAGGTCGAGTAATTCTTTCCAATACAGTATCTCTATAAGAAATATCAATACCCAAACCTTGGGTATCTTGAGCAAATTCAGCGGCACTGAGTCCAGCTCTATACCCTTGACAAAGCATCTCTGTTAGCCCATCTCGTACCCTATTGGCACCAAAGACACCGCTAGTTACCTCACCAGCAGCATATAACCCTAGAACATCGGTCTTCATCTTTTCATCCACAAGTATGCCACCCATACTATATTCATAGCCAAGGCCTACTTCTATTAACCCATCTTTCAACATTTTTTCCTTCACTATGGACATATCTTCCCCTTTATAATATCCATGTTTATGCCAAGCAGAAAAACGTTCAAAGAAATTTTCCAAAGATTGGATCAATATATCTTTGTCATTGTCCCTATAGTCTAAATATACACCATCATTTTTAGTCCCTCGCCCTTCTTGTATGGCCTTGCCCCAATAATACATACTGACAAGTTTACTTAATTTTTTCCCTCTGGATAATTTAATGATTTCCTCAGGGATATCTATTGCCTCTCCCTTTGCATCCCTTACATCATATTTTACATCCCTCATGTTAAATTCCATGACAAAGGGATATATGGAACCTTTCATTTCATTAGGGTACAATGCCGTTGCAAAGGCCAGCAAAAATTCCATATCTGCTAGCTTGACCCCTGCTCTATAGGCCATTCCTATTCCGTCCCCGGTCATATCCGTCACTGTATTTTTCAAGGTACATGGTTGAAAACCTCCCGTTCCCAAGACTACAGCTTTGGCTTCAAACTGAATAATTTCACCTGTATAAATATCTATTCCAATGGCGCCATTGGCTTGACCATCTTTAACCAATAATTCCACCACCATAACATCCTCTAAAACTTCAATTTCTGGATTTTCCTTTAATCCCTGTTTCAAGGCTTTGGTCCAAGAAATTCCAGCGGATATCCATGTAGAAGGGGGTGAAAACAGAAAGGATTGCCCCGCTTTTTCTCCCCACTGGAGTAATTCATGAACAATTTCAGGACTCTCTTCTACATATTGTTCCACCATATTTTGATCACTCATAAAGTAGGATTCTTTAACAATATTTTCAAATAAAATATCCTTAGTAAAGCTAGGATCGGCATTTTCTTTCCCGCATACATGGTACGCACTTTCTCCATCTACTGAAAAGCCACCGCCGGCCATAATAGCGTTACCACTATATCCTACCTTTCCTTTTGAAACTAATAACACCTTAGCACCAGATCTTTTTGCCCCAATAGCAGCTGTGACACCGGCGCCGGAACCTCCAACAACTAAAACATCGGTCTCTATTGTTCTATTTATTTCACCTATTTTCATTATTCAATTCATCCCTTCATCCATTTTAGGAGATTATTGGCTTGTATTTCTTTTCTCTATAATATTTTTATTTTTTAATCAGGAAAAGTATAAATATGTCCTCCACCACATATGGCCAACATATCCCCTGTAATATATGAGCTTCTTTGGGAAGCTAAGAAAAGAGCTCCCTCCGCAATATCTTCTGACTGACACATTCTTTTTAAGATATATCTAGAATTCATTCTTTCTCTAAATTCCTCTGGATTTTCTGCCTGTTCAAACCTTGCTTTGGTCATAGGTGTTTCTGTCAAAGCTGGCAATATCCCATTTACTCGAATATGAGGACCACATTCTATAGCTAGACACTTTGTAAACATAACCACAGCGGCTTTTGATGGGCAATAGGCGATTCTCTCGGGGATGGCTTTTACCCCAAGTTCAGAAGCAATATTAATAATCGCTGCCCCTTTTGACTTGTTAAGCTCTGGTACTGCCGCCTTACAAACATTATATACTGCGAAGACATTGACTTTGAATTGTCTTTCAAATTCCTCAGCATTGGTGTTCTCTATAGTTCCCACTCCAGTAATTCCAGCACAGTTTACCACAATATCTAATTGATCAAATCTTTTCATACACTCTTCAACTACGTTTTGTGCCTGGGAAAATAGAGTTAGATCCGCTTTCTTGTACTCATAGTTTTCATTTTTGATGGTAGAACTCTCTTCTAGTCCACAGCCAAATACCGACGCTCCTTGGCTTAAAAACTTTTTTGCTATCACTTCTCCTATCCCTGAACTAGATCCTGTTATCAAGGCTACCTTGCCATGCAATTCCATTGAAATCCCCCCGTTTTTAAAAGTATATATGAGTAAATTGTATAGTCAAACAGACTATACAATTTACTTTATTTAGCCTATAAACTTTGTTATATAGGTAATCACTGCATAGAGATTAAATAAAACAATAACTGCAGCTACTAAGGTTGTATACCATTTATTTTTATATTCTCCTGCATGTTTTTCACTACTTGTAAAATAGGTTAGTAATAGGATGATAACAAATCCCCCTATATTCAAAAACCCAAGGAAATTAATTAGCAATCCCATGGCATATTTTGCTGCAAACCCACCTAATATAGAAACTACAATTCCTACCCAAATAATTTTTTTAACTTTTGTGTTATTCAAACTATCCCCTTCAATATTGAAAAGAGTACTTATCCCTTGGGAAGCAAGACTTGACATGCCTCCAATGGTGGTGAAGAGGGCTCCGAAAAATCCTGCTGCAAAAATCCACTTTGCAGCTGAACCTACAATAGGCTCAAGGGCTATAGCTGCATCTAAAGAGTTGTTTACAGCTATGCCTGCAGGGTTTAACACAGCAGCTGCAGAGATATAAGCCCCCACACTAAAGATCGTAAAGAGAAGTGCAAAATAAACTTGGTCCCAAGCGATAAACTTTAAATTTTTAGGGCTTGTCCAGTTGTTATCCTTTACTCCATAGGAATACCATGCAGCAGATGTTCCAGGGGCTGATCCTCCAATGATTCCTGCTATAATACCTGCCTGGGCTAAAGGGGGAAGTTTAGGTACCATCCCTCCTACTATAGCGCTGGCTTCTGGTTTAATAATAATTAAATTAATTAAATACAAAATAGATGTAACCGTTACCATAATAGACGCAATTTTTAATGCACTGTTTTTCCCCTGGGTAAATACATACCCTGCTAAAAGTTCTATTAAAATAAAAGCAACAATAGATATTGGACCAGTAGATCCAATGGTAAATTGTACTAAATTTAACATGGCCGATCCTTGAGAAAAAATAACCATAAACCAAGTACATAAAACTACTCCCAACAATACTTTTGAAAAGGTAGGGTTTATTTTTTCCCCTAAGTATTCATACACATTTTTTCCTGATAAGCAGGCGACTTTTCCACCAATATAGGCAACCATTCCATTCATTACCCCACTTAATACCACTACCCATAAAAGCATATAACCATAGTTTGCACCTGCTGTTAAAACTGAAGATAATGTTCCTGGTCCCATTGCTGCAGACATCAGAATTGAGCCAGCCCCCACAAAAGACATAATATAAGACATTTTTTTAAAAACATTTGCCTTTGGCATATTAAATTCCCTTATCAATGGAGATGCATTATTTGCACTCATCCTATATTCCTCCCCGTTTTCATATAAATAACTATATACTTATTTTTATTTTATCTTCTGAATAAGAAGTGTACATTTTTCGTCCCCATCCAACATGTTGTTTGTATGAGTACATTGAATATCTGGATTATAACTGCTAAATTTTGCTTGATCCACATAGCAATAAAGTCTAGCTAGCTTTGGATCCATATCTTGTAACCATTGCTCTGCCAAAGGACAATAGGAAACATCCACTTTTAATTCCTTATCTTTTTCCACTGTCTCACTAATAAGATCCCATCCTAACTTTGGTAAATCTGGTATTTGAAAATAGTTTGTCAATGTACATTCCAGATTTTTTTCTTTTACTCCTTTTTGTACTCTTTCACCACAGGACTTACCAAAATCATGAATAGCTTCTAATATTAATTTTTCTGCCTCTTCCCTTCCAAATTTTTTCAAAAGAGTTTCTGCAAAAGATTGATATAACATTGCGGTCCTCTGAACTCCCAAAACTACTTGTTCTCTTGCCTCTTGTGTTGTAATATTTTGTGACATTTTTTCCCCTCCAATTTTGAACTCTTCATTTTTAATTATACATCGCTGATATCACACTCTTGTCTACATTGAACATTCCTTCTTGACTTATTTTACCTAGATTTTCTAAGGTCTTTTGTAAGCTGCTAGCCACTATTCCATTTCCTTCAGGTACCTTCACCCCCTCTTTTGCTAGAAGTGCACCTTGCCATGCCATACCAGCACTTGCACTTAATTTTAATGCACACCCTACCTTCCCACCATCACAAATCATTCCAGCTAATCCTGAAATAACGTTAATGATTGCTCTCTCTATATCTTCCATTCCCCCTTCCAAAAGATGAACAATTCCTGCCCCTGCACCAGCACCTGCAGATACCCCGCAACCACAGATGGGAGACAATCTTCCAATATATTCTTTGATATAGGTATTTACCATATGACTAATGGCCAGAGCTTGAACAACTTTTTCCTTCCCACTTTTTAAATGCTCTGCCACGATAGATATAGGGATGATGGAGATTATCCCATTATTGCCACTCCCTGAGCTACTCATTACCGGGAGTCTTACTCCTGCCATGCGGGCATCACATGCCGCAGAAGTATATAGGGTAATTTTGCTATTTAAATCCTTTCCCCAGAATCCTTTCTCTACAATCTTTTCCCATGACTTCCCTAGATTCATTCCTTTCTCCATTTTTAAGCCTGCCTCTGCCATGGTCATATTTAGGCTGATTCCTTCTAAAAGAAACTCTAAAGAAGAATAGGGGGCTTCCAAAATTTTACCTATTAATTCTTTTAATGGATATTTTGCTAAGGATTTGCTATTCTTCATATTTCTCTTTGTATTGCTTTTTCTATCTATAATGACTTGACTAGATCTTTCTAAAAACACTAAGTTGGTATGACGTTCTGCAATGATTGCCTTGCTATCCTCCCTATCCGTAGTGATTCCCACCTCTATATAGACACTGGGAGAATCATACAATATTTCCACCTCTATAGGGACTTCTCTTTGTAGGTTCATGGCCATCTCGATATCTTCATCGGTTAATGGAGATAAAATGGTAAGATCAAAAGCGGGCTCTTGAATACAAATACCTAGAGCTAAAGCGGTTTCTATTCCCGTATGATGGGTACCAGGTATCCCCACTGCTTTTGCATTTTTATATACATTTGAACTAAGACTTAGTTTTATTCTTTTTATTTTCCCCTCTAAAGAATGATGGGCATAGGCAGATGCTAAAGCAATAGCAACTGGTTCAGTACAACCTATAGCAGGAACCACTTCTTCTTTTAATAGATTGACGATTTCTTCCGTATTCATGCTATAATACCTCCTCCGAATATAGTGAAATTTTTAGGCATTCACTATAGAGATACTGCAATTCCCGTGCCAGTTTTTTAATTTTTCTCATCCTGCTTATTCAGGGGGTTTTGGAGTTCTTCATTTAAAACTAATGTTCTTGTTTTATCAAAAATGAGAAACCCATCTCAATATTGAGATAGTTTTCTATATAGTGTTGCTCTGCTTATTCCTAAATCCTTTGCAGCCTTTTCCTTTCCTTCATCTGACCATCCATAACGTTCTAAGTATTTCTCAATGGTTTCCCTTTCATATTCTTTTACCCTTTCCTTAAGAGATTTTGTTTGATTATAGGAAAAGGCCCTAAATCTATCCCGAATATCCCCTAATTGAATTAGCTCCCCTTCTGCAAAATTTATCCCATATTCTATAATGTTTTCTAATTCCCTCACATTACCCGGCCAAGAGTATTTCAATAGGAAATCCTTTGCTTCCTCAGTAAATCCCTTTATACTTTTCTTAAATCTTTTATTATAGAGTCTTAAAAAATATTCTGCCAAAACTAAAACATCTTCTGGTCTTTTGTCAAGGGAAGGTAAAGATAGTGGAATTACATTTAAACGATAATATAAATCTTCTCTAAACATTCTTTTTTCAATAAGCTCTTCCAAATTTTTATTTGTGGCAGCAATAATCCGGATGTCTAATTTTTGAGACTTTAGCCCCCCTATCTTGGTTACTCTTTTTTCTTGTAAAACTCTCAGTAATTTCGCTTGTAAAAATAAAGGCATATCTCCTATTTCATCTAGAAAGAAAGTCCCTTTGTTGGCCAATTCCATTTTTCCAATTTTTCCTTTTTTGTTAGCCCCAGTAAAGGCCCCAGGTTCATAGCCGAATAATTCACTTTCTAATAAAGACTCAGGTATTGCGCTGCAGTTAATACTGACAAAGGGGTATTCCGCCCTTGGGCTAGCATTATGGATAGCCCGTGCAAAAACTTCCTTACCTGTCCCGCTCTCTCCCACGATTAATACGGTGGAATCAAAATTTGCAACTTTTATTGCCCTGTTTTTTACTTGCATCAAGGCATCACTAACACCAATTAGAGTATTGAAAGTAAAGTCAGTATTTTTTTCCCTTAATCTAAAAGCTGATTTTTGAATATTATCTAAATCTGTAAAGGTACTGACAACTCCTGCAATATTGCCCTCCTTATAGATAATTTTTGCTGTCGTCAGAAAACCTTTTTTATATCCTTGTCTTTCATAATATTCTTCTTGATCAAAATAATCTGTTCTGTCCTCAATGGCTTTTAGAATAAGCGGATTATCCCAAATACTATTAATAGAGGTGTTTTTTATATCATGAATACAATGATTAAGATCTAATAAATCTATAGCTTTTTCATTGATATGAGTTATCCTTCCTTGAGCATCGATGCAGATAACCCCTTGATTTACATTTTGTATGACCGCATCTAATTCTCTATTTCGTGTTTCTATTTCTTCAAACAAAATGATTTCCCCTACCTTGCTTGCTAAAAGCTGGGACATCTTTCCTAAAAAATTTAAAAATTGTTCTTTTCTCTCCTGCAGATACCTTTTTTGCTCTTCATCAAAAGCACAGATCCCTATAACCCCCATTACTTCCCCATTCCATATAATTGGCGAACAGATTTCATAGGTTTCTATACAATGATTCCTCTCACTACAATCAAAGCAGGTTTGTTCTTCTCCTGGTTCTTCAATAACTATGGTTTTTTTATTCTGAAGAACTTTAATAAAGGCCGATCCTTCCGGGGTATAATCTTTTATTTTTTCCTGATAAGGTCCAGTCCCTGCTATTCGAACTAGATTAGAATCAATAATGGTAACGTTACAATTTGCTGTAGCAGCAATAGCCTCTGCTATTTTCTGAACAGACTTAGCCGCCCTTCGTAGCATAGAAAGTCACTCCCCCCCTATATTTATCAATGCTCCTATAATTAAATATGGATTTTCAACTGGTTACATAGTTCTACAAACTTCTCAAAATTCCTTCCTAAAGGTTAGCAATTCAATATTTCAACTAAAAAAGCATCCTATATTCTAAGGAGAGCCCTTAGAATATAGGATGCCTTTCTCTTATTTGGGTATTAAGATGGCTTATTCCGTTCATCTATCAAAGGTGTCTACTTATATCTTAAGCTTATTGTACATCATTCAAAGTCTTCATATAATCCACTAATTCCCGAATCACAGCCTCTTGTGCATTATCAATGGTAGTTATTAAATCAAACTTCCTGCAGCTTTTACAGAAATTTTTGTTGCGTTGCCTGGAATATAGGCTAAGGGTACATCTTCTATATGGACAATCTCAATGGCATCAGGATTAGCCCCTGCCTGGATAGCCTCCTCCACCGCCAATTTTTTGGCTAATTCTAGAGTTTGTTCTCTGCCTAACTCGTCTAGGGAGAATACCTTCTCAATCTGTCCACTGGCTTGGGCTATTGCCGCGCCTATAGCATTAGCTACTCCCCCATTTTCGTGTTTAATCACTTGAGCAGCTCCCTTTAATTGCCCAGGTAATAAAACACTTCCTCCTCCCACTAAAATGACGGGAACTGGTTCAGCGCTGGTTTTGATTTTATCTATTTCCACTTCTACCATTTCTACATAACTATTGTAGATCTTTTTCATTAGGTTTTTGTCTAGATGCTGTACTAATGCTTTATCCCCTACATCGGCTACTCCCACAGCCACAGCTACATCTGTTGCGGTAAGGACATCTCCTCCAAACACCAATGCCCTATGGCTGATTTCATAACCTACACTCTCAGGACCTATTTTATACTCCCCATTGTCTTGGTCTAGGTGGATGATGGTTCCTCCTCCCAATCCAACAGAGGTGATGTCAGGCATCCTAAAATTGGTACGCACCCCACCGATCTCTACTGCTAAACTAGATTCCCTAGGAAATCCTTTAAACAATATGCCTACATCTGTTGTAGTTCCTCCTACGTCAACAGTGATGGCATTTTGTCTTTCCCCTAAATAAGAAGCTCCCCGCAGACTATTGGTGGGACCGCAGGCAATGGTAAATATAGGATACTTCATAGTGTATTCAATGGACATTAAAGTCCCATCATTTTGACAGAAGAACACTTTAGCATCAATATTTTCCTCCTTTAGAGCGTTGACAAAGCCCTCTGCAGTGCTTTTGGCCACATTGATAACACAGGCATTTAATATGGTAGCATTTTCCCTTTCTAAAAGTCCAATACTTCCTATTTCATTGGATAAAGATACATGCACATCCTCTCCCAAAACTTCTTTCATGATTTCCTCTGACCTAATTTCATGTTCCTTAGAAACGGGAGAAAATACAGAGGTAATGGCTATAGAGTCCACTTTTCCCTTTAGTTGGTGGGCAATCCTATATAATTCTTTTTGATCCAATGCAACAATCTCATTGCCATCAAATTCATGACCACCCTCTACAAGATAGACATGTTCTCCCATCACTTGCTTTAAATCTTCCGGGATACCCGCCAAGGGTTTTATTGCTAGGGTTGCTGGTGCTCCTATTCTAATGATGGCTATTTTATTTAAACCCTTACGCTCTACAATGGCATTGGTACAATGGGTAGTGCCCAACATGGCATAGTCAATTTTCCCCTTATCTACATGGGTTTCTTTTAATAATCTATCAATAGCCTTATAAATTCCAGTGCTGACATCCTTCGTGGTAGGAGTTTTTAATGAATGAATGATCTTGGCATTTTGATCCAACAATACAGCATCAGTATTTGTGCCCCCTACATCAATTCCTATTCTATAGCTATTCACATTGCGCCCTCCTTTGCTTCTGCAGTTCTTCCACTGGGATATAATCTGTATCATATTTAAAATATCTTGGTCCAACTAGCTCAATACCTTTTTCGGTGCGCCACATAGGATCACAGGGAATACCTATAACCACACATCGGGCTCCATAACGTATCCCCTCAGTAGTGATAGGAATACCTGTTTCAGCATCCAATACAGTAATGAGGTCTGGAGTTACACATAATAATTCTCCTTGGGATTCTGCAATTAAATGCTCATTTTGGAATTTCAACTTACACTGCTTACCACTATACTCGTCTAAACCTTGGATGCTCGCTTCTCCCCGGGCAAACCCTCCTTGGGTCTTTCGTTCTATATCTACAACTTTCCCGCTAAATAGCTGATAGCCCCGTAACAACTCCAATAGTTCTGCAATAGGATTGATGTTGGTGGCTCTTCCCTTTGTAATAATTTCTCCTATTTTCTGTTCTAGGGAGAGAGAACCTCTTACGGCAGAAGTCTTTACCTGTAATCCATTCATGGGGTAAATAGCCAGCATAACCGATCCCCCCATGGTCACCGTAGCTGACCGAGCTATTTTTTCTGCCCACAATCCATCTATAGTTTCCAAGACAATGCTATTTCCCTTTTCATCGGATAATACCATGGGGGTAGATTGCACCCCATTGATATAAAAGGTAACCATTTGTAATTCGGGAAAAGCTCTCCCCATACCATCGACGTCCACTACTGGCAACCCACATTCTGCTGCAAGAGCTAATGGCAATAGAGAGTTAACTCCACCAGCTTCAATGGGCATGGTCGCTTTAATTTTTTTCCCCAATATTTTTTCTAGGGCTTTAAAGGAGGCCAAGGCCTCCTTCCCACTGGGAATCTTTTCTACCATGACCGTGGGTGCTCCCATCATTGCCGAAGGAACAATGATATCCTCATCATGGATTTCATCAATATCTAATAGCTGAATGGGGCCATATTCCTCTACAGCTTGTAGGGCCATAAGCTTTCCGATATAGGGGTCACCCCCTCCTCCTGTGCCTAATAGTGCAGCTCCAATGGCTATATTTTCTATTTCTTCCTTTCCTATCAAACGCATTATTTTTCCTCCTCTAGTATCGAATTCTTATGCCAAAATTTATTAATCCCTATTTGAATGACGAAGGCTACCACAAAAGAATCCAATCCCGATGCCCCTGTGATTGTAAAAATCCCCATTCCTGTGGGAGGTGCCGTCGTCAAAAATGCTACCGCTGAGGAAATTCCCCAGTTAATCAAACTGGGCCATCGAACTTCTTTAATCCTATCCATATTATCAAAGGTATAGTCTTTTTGATTCATAAAATAATCTGCTGCATATAGTCCTCCTACTGGAGGAATGAGTACACTTAAAAAGCTTAAAAAGGATATAAAATTATCATAAATTCCTGCAATAGCTAAGCCAGTACCGATAACTCCTGCTCCCAAAGTCAATACATATTTAGGAATCTTTTTAAACAAAATAGAAAAATTCAAAGATGCGGAATAAATATTGGTATTATTGGTAGTCCATTGGGCTAAAATGAGTACCACCATTGCCCCTGTTCCCCAACCAATTCCTATTAAAATAGAGATAATATCACTTTCACCAGTAGCTTTAGCCAGGATAGCAGAAATGCCTAATACCACTACAGTTCCTATGAAATATCCAAAGGTAGAAGATAAAATAGCATCCTTAGTGGTGCGGGCATACCGAGAATAGTCCGGTCCTATAATAACCCCAACCGCTAAAGAACCAATAACCATAGATATAGCAGACCCTAAAGGAATAGGTGTTCCTACCACAGGTGCATTCATTAATTGTGTGAATGTAAAATCCTTGAGAATGATATACAAAGAACCAAATAATAAGATAGCCAATAGAGGGACAGCAGCCACACTAAGTTTTTCTATAGCCTTGTAGCCAAACATAGCCGTTAAGGTCATAAGGACTCCCCCAAAAACAATCATTATGTCAGGGCTTACAGAAAGTCCCAAAACATTGTAAATTACCTGGGCTAAGGTATCTCCAAAGAGATCTAGCTGTACACCAAACCACCCGAATAAAGCAACGGATGTGACAATAGATACCCCCATGGCTCCTTTTTTCCCTAAAGAATAGGAGGACACTAAAGACATGGCTAATCCTGTTCGTGCCCCTACTATACAACAAATGCTACTGAGAATAGCCAAAATAAAGGATCCTATAAGGGTACTGATGATGGCTTGATTTAAGGACATCCCTCCTCCTAAGGCACCTCCTAGGGCTGTAGCTGATAAAGAGATAACTCCTCCTATCCATACCAAACCTAGAGTAAACCATCCCTGTCTTTCACCTTCAGGAACCGGTTGTCTTTCATAGTCCTTAATCATGGCCTTTTCTTCTATAAGTATTTTTTCTTCTATACAAACTTCTTCTTGAACACTTAATGGTTCCATCTCTTTCCCTCCATTCCGAATTTTCTGAATACTCCAAATATATTATTACTATAATAGATGAATCTACAACCCCTGTCAATAGGTTGATTAGCTATTTCTCCATGTAATCGATTGAAACTTTTCAGAATAGTTTAAATTATAACTCAACTCTGTTTTAATGCAGATTGTTTCTCCAAACACATCGGAAAAAATAAATCAATAAAACCCCATATCCTTAGTTATATTATTTCTAGGATATAGGGGTTCTCACAACTCTTAAAGCCTTATTTCATACTCTGTATTGGAGAAGAGGAGTAGTAATGCTTCTTGTACTAAGAAATCTTAGGTTGCATTTTTATTTTTACTTATAGATTTATCTGTTTTTATTGGGGTATTTAATATAATGATAAAAGAAGAAGAAAAACATGTTCTATCATTTCTTTCGTTCCTAAAATTTCTGTACACCAAATAAGTAAAGGGGGATTTGTCGTGAAAAATATTCTTATTCCTATTGATGGTTCAGATGGTTCTATGAGGGCTTTAGAGAAAGGGAAAGAAATTGCCCAGTCCTTTGATTCTAATGTTATCCTATTGCATGTTAGACCTGCATTATATGTATCTGATTATGAAATGAATATTTTGCACCAATATCAATTAGGTCAATATGAAAGTATCGCAAATACAATGATTCTAAGGGGACAGGAACTCACTAATCATGCCCAAGAAATACTAGATCGAGGGTTAGATGTTTTCTCAGAACTGGATGCAAACAAGGTTTCTACAGTAATTTTAGAGGGAAAACCTGCCTTTGCCATTATTGATTATTTAGAAAGCAAAAATGATGAAATAGATCTAGTCATTATGGGTTCTCAAGGCCTCACCGCTGGTAAAGTCCATCAACTCTTTATTGGTAGTGTCACCCATAAAGTATTAAATGGAGTGAAACAGCCTATATTGGTCATAAAATAATAAAGTAAACAAACCTTCTAGCCCAGTGCGGCATTTTTAACACCCCTCCTATGGGAGTATCGATATTTTTCCTGCTATAGGAAAGGGTGTTTTTTATGCTTGGTTTACTTTAGAGCTCTACTCCCCGGTCTTATTGCAGCTATACCTCTTTGACAAAGGGGACATTTCTCTGGTTCATAGGATTTAATCTCCTTGGAAAACACTCTATAGGTAGGTACTTTAAAATCTACTTTTCCCCCTGTACGATCAGCCAGTAATCCCACGGCTACCACCTGTCCACCACTTTTCTCTACCTGACGGATGACCTCCATGACAGAGCCCCCTGTAGTGACTACATCCTCCATCACCAGCACCCTAGCCCCTTGGGGAATTTCAAATCCCCTTCGCAAAACCATTTCTCCCTTTTCCCGCTCAGAAAAAATTGCATCCACTTCTAATTGTCTCGCCGCTTCATAGGCTAAAATGATTCCCCCGGTAGCCGGCCCAATAACTAAATCAATGTCAAGATACTCCATTTGCTTTAATAATTCACCAATCAATTGTGTGGTCGCTTTGGGGTCTTGCAATATTCTGGCACATTGAATATAGGTACGGGCATGTCGTCCCGAGGTCAATATAAAGTGCCCCTCCAATACTGCCTTTTTTTCTTTTAATAGGGCTAACTTTTCCTGTGACATTTTCATCCTTCCCTTCTATTTTAATTGTCCTATAATTTCTCTTAAGGATTGGTATCCGTTGGTTCTCATATAATCCTCAATTTCCTCTAGGATATTTAAAGGAGATAATGGATTGATAAAATTGGCTGTCCCAATGGCCACTGCTGATGCTCCTGCTAGCAAGAACTTAAGGGCATCCTCTCCCGACAGAATGCCCCCCATACCAATAAGGGGAATATCCACTTGTTGAGCCACTTGATACACCATGGCTAGGGCTATAGGTAAAATAGCAGGACCGGATAAACCACCTATTCTATTGCCTAACACCGCTCTTTGTCTATGAATATCAATATCCATGGCTACTACCGTGTTGATCAAAGATAAAGCATCTGCCTTTGCTTCTTGGGCTGCCAATGCAATTTCACCAATATTCGTCACATTAGGAGTTAGCTTGATGATCAAGGTTTTGTCCCAGTTTTCCCTTACGGTCTTGGTAATCTCATATACACTTTGGGGTTGAGTACCAAAATTCATTCCCCCTTGTTTTACGTTAGGACAGGAGACATTGACCTCTAATGCATCTATGTCATACTTTCCAAGCTTTTGGGCCAAAAGTGCATAATCCTCTATTTTATTGCCTGATATATTTATCATTACAGGAACTTTTAGCTTTTGTAGGTGAGGGATCTCCTCTCTTATAAATGCATTTATTCCTGGATTTTCTAACCCTACACTATTAATAATGCCCGCTGATGTTTCTACAATTCTAGGAGGAGGATTTCCTTCCCTTGGCTGTAGGGTAATTCCCTTGGTGGTCATGGCTCCTAGGCTATGGATGTCATAATATTGCCCATACTCTTTCCCAAAGCCGAAGGTACCCGAGGCCGTGATCAGTGGATTTTTTAATTCCAATTGACCAATTTTTACCCCTAAATCCAGATTATTCATCCCATATCACCTCCTCCCTCCAATACACTGGCCCCTCCTTGCATACTCTAGAATACAGGTTTTTTTGGTCTTTTTTCTTGGTTTTACAGCTGCACACTAGGCAGGCTCCAACGCCACATCCCATTCTTTCTTCCATGGACACCTGACAGGAAATATCCAGTTTCTCACAAATACTTGCTACCTCCTTCATCATTGACCTAGGTCCACAGCTATATACTATTTCTGGGGGTTTTTCCTTCCATTGTTCTGCCAATCCCGCTGTAACAAAACCCTTTTTCCCCAAATTTCCCTTTTCCACAGTGATAGAGATTTCTCCAGTATATTTTTTTATTTCCTCTATCTCTATAGGTTGTTCCCCGAACCCTAGATAGACCCTAGCTCTCCCGCCATAATATTTAATGATTTCCATCAAGGGGGCTATGCCCATTCCTCCTCCTACTACAGCTATATTTTTGTAGGTGGGATTAAGAAAAAAGCCCTGTCCTAGGGGACCTAGAGCATGGATTTTGTCTCCTTCTTCCATGCGGCAAAGACTTTGGGTGCCCTTCCCCTGTACCCTATAAATAATAGAAATTTCTTGTTTTTTCTTATCAATAGAAGATAAACTAAAGGGACGTCTTAAAAGAGCACCATATTCCTTTCCACAGAGTAGATGGATAAATTGGCCACTATGTGCCATTTGACTAATTTTTGAGGATTCCATCGCCATACAAAATATCTTATTTCCTATTTGCCTATGACTTTTCACCCTTAACCATTCTTCCATTATCTCACTTCCTTGATTTTTATATTGGTGAGTCCCAGTAAGTCAATAAACCTAATTTATACTAAATTTTTTGATGCTCCTCTTCTGTATAGACCTGATACTTGTTGTTTTCTTTCAGGGCCTGCAATAGTTCTTTTTTCATTTTTTCTGTAGCTGTGATGACAGACTGCTGAAATTCCTCCAAAGTAACCTCTTTTCCCTTGTGTTGCATATAAGCCCCCAATATTCCCCGGGAAGAATTTACTATTGCTCCTAATCCTCTATCATCAAAGGAATGAATAATGTCCTCTGCTCTACCACCTTGGGCTCCATAGCCTGGCACTAAAAAGAAGGTGTTGGGCATTTCCTCCCTCAGTTCTTTGGCCTCTTTAGGGTAAGTGGCCGCTACTACGGCTCCCACTGCACTATAGCCATATTTCCCTAAAGTATCTTGTCCCCATTTCTCCACCCTTTGGGCAAGATGTCTATAGATGGGTTTATGGTCAGCCACTAGATTCTGTATCTCCCCCGAAGAGGGATTAGAGGTTTTGACTAAAGCAAAGATTCCCTTCTCCTTACTTTTGCATAAGGACAGAAAAGGCTCTATAGAATCCCTTCCCATAAAGGGATTGACCGTAACAGCATGACATTCAAAGGGTCCCTTTAAATGGGCACTGGCATAAGCTTGGGCAGTAGAGAAAACATCTCCCCGTTTGATATCCCCAATGACCATTAACCCTTTTTCTTCTGCATAGCGGATGGTTTTTTGATAGGCTTTTAATCCTTCAATTCCCCATTGCTCATAGAACGCAATTTGCAATTTTACTGCAGGAACTCTTTGTCCTATGGCATCAATGACAGCCTTATTAAACTGCCAAAATATTTCCCCCATGGGCTCTTCTTCTTTGCTATATTGATCAATTATACATTGAGGAATGAGATAGGTTTGGGGATCTAGTCCCACCACTATGGGATTATTTTTCTCCATAATTTTTTCAATCAGTTTATCCATAAACATGATGTTATTCCCCCTTCTCTATCCACTCTAAATTTTTCACCACGATTCCATCTACTATGGTGTAAAGCACTTGTCCATATAAGGACTGCCCATGAAAGGGGGTGTTTCGGCCTTGGGAATAAAGTTGATTTTTATCTATTTTTTTCTCTGCCTGAGGATCAATAATGGTAATATCGGCCTCTTGACCCACTTGCAAAGTCCCTGCCGATAGATTTAAAATCCTGGCGGGATGTAAGCTCATTTTTTCCACCAGTTGGAGAGGGCTTAGAATATTTTTTCTTATGAGATGGGTGATGGCTAAAGGTAATGCCGTTTCCAATCCTACTATTCCAAAGGGAGCTAATTTGTACTCCTGTTTTTTCTCATCCCTATGGTGGGGGGCATGGTCCGTGGCAATAACATCAATGGTGCCATCTTGTAGCCCCTTCAGCACTGCCTCCACATCCTCTTGAGTTCTCAGGGGCGGATTGACCTTAGTGTCTGCATCATAGCCCTCCACGGCTCTATCGGTAAGACTAAAATGATGGGGGGTGGCCTCTGCTGTTATGGCTACTCCCTGCCTCTTTGCCCTTCTGATTAATTCTACCCCAGCTGCTGTGCTGACATGGGCAATATGCACCCTACAGCCGGTATATCTCGCTAGGGCAATATCCCGAGCTACCATAATTTCCTCTGCCGCCGATGGAATGCCCTGCATGCCTAGTATAGTAGACATCTCCCCCTCATTCATCAATCCCCCCTTGGAAAGACTTGGCTCTTCACAATGGGAAATGATGACAGCCTTCCACATCGAAGCATACTCTAAAGCTTTTTTCATTAGGCTACTGGATACTACAGGGTTACCGTCATCTGAAAAGGCCACAGCCCCTGCATCCATCATCTCTCCCATGGGGGCAAGTTCTTCTCCCTGCAAGCCCTTACTTATGGCTCCTATAGGCCTAACTTTGACAAATCCTTCCCTCTGGGCCTTTATTTGGATATATTCTACTAAGGAAGCTTGGTCGACTACGGGCTGGGTATTAGGCATACAAGCTATGGTGGTAAATCCCCCAGCTGCTGCACTTTTAGTCCCGCTTTTGATGGTTTCCTTATGCTCAAATCCAGGTTCTCTTAAATGAACATGCATATCGATAAGACCGGGCATAACCCATAGAGCTTGAGCCTCTATCCTAGGCACATCTTCTAGGGCAATATTCTCCTCTATGGCTTTTATTTTCCCCTCTTCAACTAAGATATCAAAAATACCATCTCTATTGGATTTGGGGTCTAGCACCCTTCCTCCTGTGATTAGTAATTTTTTCATTGCTTATCTCCTCCTCTAGTCATAAGATAAAGTAAGGCCATTCGGATAGCCACCCCATTGGTCACCTGTTCTTCAATTGTGGAATGAGGCCCCTCCATAATATCGCTGGTAATTTCTATCCCTCTGTTTACCGGCCCTGGGTGCATAAGTAGAACCTCTGGTTTTGCATAGCTTAGTACCCCTTCATCAATGCCAAAGTAATGCTGATATTCCCGTAGGGAGGGAAATAACCCACTTTCCTGCCTTTCTTTTTGCATTCTAAGAGCCATGACCACATCCGCATCCACCACTGCTTTTTTTATATCCTGAAATACTTCCACACCCATTTTTTCAATCTTTTTAGGGATTAAAGTGGAAGGCCCTGCCACTACTACTCTTGCTCCCATCTTGGTCAGCCCCCAAATATTGCTACGGGCTACTCTGCTGTGTAAGATATCCCCGGCAATAACGACTTTTAAGTCCTTAATTCTTCCCTTGTGTCTTTCAATGGTATATAGGTCTAATAAAGCCTGGGTAGGGTGTTCATTGATGCCATCTCCTGCATTGATAACCTTAGCCTCTATATGATCTGCCAGTAATTTAGGTGCTCCTGTCATGGGATGCCTCATGATGACAATATCCACCCCCATGGATTGAAGAGTCCTTACGGTATCAATCAGACTTTCCCCCTTATTGACACTACTGGTGGCTACCGAAACATTGGTAGTGGTTGCCCCTAAATATTTGGCTGCCAACTCAAAGGATACTCTTGTACGGGTGCTAGATTCATAAAAAAGAGTTAAAATATTTTTACCCATGAGATAGGTGATTTTTTTATTGGGACTTTCCATAACAGGTCTCATGAGATGGGCAGTAGTTAGTATTTCTTGTATTTCCTCAGCAGACAAATCCCTTAAACCTAAAAGATTTTTATAGTTCATCTTTCTTCCTCCTTAAAATTGAGTTAAATGGTATTTAAAGCACAGAAAAAAAGAGTAATAAGCCCTTTTGTACACCACATTAATGATGTCAAAATGGTTATTACTCTTTATCTTTTTTGTTTAAGGAAAAGGTCATATAATTTTTCAACACAAAAAATCTTGGTTGTGATTATCTTCATCTTTCTTCCTCCTTCTTAGCCTCTCTGGACTAAATTTAAAGGTGCTTTATTTATCAATCTTTGTTTCTCTGGATTTTGTATTTATTCCTCACAAATGATTACAGAATCCTCCCCATCTATTTCGGTTACATGTACCTCTATGATTTCTTTTTTAGACGTGGGTACATTTTTCCCTACATAATCCGCCCGGATAGGTAGCTCTCGATGACCCCGATCCACCAAAATCATAAGTTGTATGGCCTTTGGTCGTCCCAAATCCAATAAGGCATCTAGAGCTGCTCTTACCGTTCGACCAGTATAGAGTACATCATCTACTAAAACAATGGTTTTATCATTTATATCAAAGTCAATCTTTGTGCCATTTAATACTGGCAATTTGGCGATGGTACTTAGGTCATCCCGATACAGGGTAATGTCTAGTTCTCCAATGAGAGGCGCCTGTCCCTCAATACTTTCTATTTTCTCTGCCAGTCTATGGGCAAGAGGTACCCCTCTTCTGCGAATTCCTATCAAGGTCACCCCATCTATCCCTTTGTTGTTTTCTAAAATTTCATGAGAGGTACGGGTAATGGCCCTATTTAAGGCTTGTTGGTCCATAATGATAGCTTTTTTCTTCAAATTTCTCCCTCCTTCCTTTTTCTTAAAAGTAAAAAACTTCTTGCATCTGCAAGAAGTTAAACATTCTAAATAAAAGGATAGACGATATCATCCTATGTTTCTCCTTGCTGGCCTCTCTGGACACAATTTTAAAGGAAGTTATTTACTTTTTTATTAGTGTACCACAAGTCTGGAGTATTGTCTAATTATTTTTTGCACCTTATGAAATAGCGGCCTATTGTTCAAACATCGGCAATATTTCTTGCGTCAATACCTCCACCATTCCCAGATCAGACATTTTGGCATAGGGAATAACAGGTAATGCTAGGGTAGCAATGCGAAGTAAAGGATTAACTATTTCGGTTAAGCCCAGATCCCGTAAAGCCTTTTTCATTTGAGTAGCTTCTCCAGCCAGTTCTTCACAAGGTTTGGGGGATAATAGTCCAGCTATAGGCAAGGCCAAATGTTGCACTACTTGTCCCTCTACAGCACAACTGATCCCTCCTCCTAAGCTTATAAGATCCTTTGCCGCAGCATAACCGTTTCTTGCATGATCATAGACAATGGTCAAGTTATGACTATCATGGGATACCGTACTGGCCACAGCTCCTCTATGGGTACCAAAGTTCCGTACAATTCCATAGCCTTTGGTGTTTAGCTTTCCATGTCTATTGATGACCACTACAAATTTCAAAGTAGGATCCTGGGAGATATCCACATAGCCCTCTTTTACTGGCAAATCCTCTAGGACAAATTCAGTAGTAGCAGAATTTAATCCATCATATTGAATGATCCTAGTTTTTATATAACCCTCTTCTATAGGCGCTTTTATTTTAAAATCTTCCATAGAAAGATGATCTACAAATACCGTATTTTGTTTTTCCAAGGAGAATTCTTGCTCTCCTATCTCTACCTTTAACTGCCCCTGTTCTACGACGAGCTGACCCTGGGAGAATACTGCTGTAGGGCACAATTTTTCCAAGGAATCTACAATCATCATATCCGCTGCATAGCCCGGTGCTATAGCCCCTAAGTTTTTGATACCCACTTCTTGGGCAATGTTTAGGGTGGCACTGCGAATGGCATCTACAGGGTGCATGCCGCTTTCAATAGCCTTGCGTACTACCGCATTCATATGTCCCTCCTGTAAAATATCCTCAGGTTCTCTATCATCGGTGCAGAAAGTTAGATGGGTTAGATATCTAAAATCCTTAGCTCCTTTTACCAAAGCCTCTACATTTCTAGACATGGAACTTTCCCTAGCATCTACATACATACCATTACGAATTTTGTCCCGTACTTCTTGAGGTGTTCTACTTTCATGGTCGCTACTAGGTCCACCACAAAGATAGGCAGACAATTCTCTACCACTGACATAAGGGGCATGGCCTTGAATAAACAAATCTCGATCTTCGGTACATTTTAAGATGTCTACCATTCTTTGATCATTTCCTATAACCCCTAAATAATCCATAACCTCTGCCAAACCGATAACCCCTTCAAGATCCAATAAATCCTCTACTTCTTTAGAGGTAAACACTGCCCCCGCATTTTCCTTTCCAGGCACTGCCGGTACACAGGAGGGTACCAATAGATATTGACGTATGGGAAGATTCCGACTACTTTCCTGCATATATTTTACTCCCTCTATACCGCAGACATTGGCGATTTCATGAGGATCAGTAATTACTGTGGTGGTCCCATGGGGCAACACTGCCTTGGTGAAGTTTCTGGGCGTCATCATGGTGCTTTCAATGTGGATGTGGGCATCGATAAAACCTGGAAGAAGATACTGACCTTGGGCGTCATAATAGGCTTTTCCTTCCAAGGCCTTTTCTTGTCTTTCTAGTCCATCGGGGTCTCCCTGCACATGAACTATAAAGCCATCATAAATCCCCACATTGGCTTTATAGATTTCTCCAGTAAATACATTGACTACTTGGGCATTTTTTATCACCATATCACAGGAAATTTTCCCTAAAGCTGCCTCTATTAGGCCTTTCTTATCTTGAGATCGGATCTTCATTTTATTTCTCTCTCCTTTTTAAAAATATTTACAGTGTAATAAAGTATATCACCAAAGGAATACATAGCAAAAGAATTCCCCAGTGTAGTTCTTTCCATCTTCCTGCAACTATTTTCGTAAAAGCAAAGGAAATAATTCCGGCGCTGATTCCATTAGCAATACTTTCTGTATAGGCAGTAACAATAATGGTAACAAAGGCAGGAAATGAGTTGGTAAAATCTTCATAATCTAAATCCTTCATTCCTGATAACATCATTAATCCGATAATGATTAAGGCAGGCGCTGTAGCCACAGAAGGAATCATAATCACAAGGGGCGTAATAAACAAAGTCAATAGGAAACAAAGAGCTGTGGATACGCTAGTGAGTCCTGTTCTTCCCCCTTCTTCTACCCCTGCTGCCGATTCAATAAAGGTAGTAACGACGGTAGACCCCAACAAAGCTCCTACTACTGTAGCTATAGCATCCACTAAAAAGGGTTTTTCAATACCAGGAAGGTCTCCCTTTTCATCCAATAATCCCGCTTTAGCAGATACTCCTAAAACCGTACCTAAAGTAGAGAAAAAGTCTCCCACAAAGAAAGTAAAAATCAAAGGAATAAAGCTTAATTTTAAAACACTTAATATATTCAATTTAAAAGCAATAGGTGCAATAGAAGGAGGTAGAGACACCAAAGTCTTAGGTAAAGTAGTAATGCCCATAGGAATACCAATTAAGGTGGTACCGATCATTGCAATTAATAATCCACCCTTGACTTTATTGGCCATTAAAATAACGGTAAGGGCCAATCCAATAAGTCCCAACTGCGTGGTAGGATTAGCAAAATTTCCTATGGAGAGGCTTCCTTCAGTAATACTCATAAACTGAGCACTTTTAAAGCCAAGCATAGTAATATAAAAGCCTACTGCAGAACCAATGGCTATTTTTACATTTTTGGGAATGAATTTTACAATCATTTCTCGTAAACCCAAAAGGGTGAGTCCTAAAAAAATAATTCCTGATACAAAGACCATTCCTAGTCCTTCTTGCCAAGTCACCATGCCACCAGCCACTAAGGTATAGGCAAAAAATGCATTGCTTCCCATAGCTGGGGCCAAAGCAAAGGGCAAGTTGGCATACAATCCCATGATCAAAGTAAATACACCAGCCAGCAAAGCCGTGACCGTGGTTACCGCCCCACTATCCATCCCTGCATCAGCCATCATGTTGGATTGTACAATCAAAACATAGCCCATGGTCATAAAGGTAGTCACTCCTGCTGTCATCTCTGTACGAACATTGGTGTTATGCTTACTTAATTGAAATACCTTTTCCAAAAGGCTTCCTCTAGAACTCTTTTCTAATACTCCTTGCATTGTTCTCCTCCTTTAAAACTTTTTCTTTTTGTATTTGTATACATCATACCTTCCTTTTTAGAAAATGTCAACTATTTTATAATAATTTATATTATTGTTCGTGTTTTCAAAGCATTTTAACTGGTTTAGCAAAAATAAAGACCAGTTAATTAGATAAACACGAACATTATCTAAAACTGGTCTTTAGCATTTTTATCAATATTTAAAACTCTACCTTCTATAAGACAGAACTTCCAATATTTTGCTTCAGGTGCAGTAGAGCCCCCATCTGAAGTCTCAATGTTCAGCTTTTGCTGGACAAGTTCACTCCCATAAATCTTCCATGAGCCTTTTGATCTTCTTTTTTCTTCTTTGGGTTTCCTCTTGATCAATGTGAATATCTAATATATCCCCTTCTTTAGCCCCTTGGGGAATTAATTCCTTGGGCATATTCACAAGAACTTTATTTTCTAACTCTACCACTGCAAAGTTCCCTTCAAAACCATCTATGATTACTTTCATAGCACTCCCTCCTAAGGTATACATACAGAATGGGGTCTATAGCCTTGGTCCTTAGCCTGCTTTTTATCTTTAAAATAAACTCTATTTTCCTCTTGGGGAAGCTGGTTACACTCTTTACTATGAAAAACTTGAGAGTTTTTGTTTCCTATATACTCTCTTGAATCCTTGGCTGAACTTTGAGGATCCTCTTTAGAGAAATTGTTTATCTCAAAGGTAATGGTCTTACCATCTCCACTGGCTACAATGGTACCATGGGTATCTGTCCTATATGTCTTTATATTGTTTTTTTCTAGTTTTTCTATGATTTCTTTGTGGGGATGGCCGTAGCTATTGTCTGTAGCTAGAGAAATAATGGCGGTCTTGGGATTTACCCTTTCTAAAAAATCATCAGTGGTAGAACTAGCACTACCATGATGGCCTACCTTGAGAACCTCTGAGGCAAGAGAAATATCCCCCTTTAGGATTTCCTCCTCAGATTGTTTTTCGGCATCTCCAGTAAATAAAAAGGAGTTATTTTCATATTCTAATCTTATCACTACTGAATAGTCATTTAGATTGTCGTATTTTTCCCCATTAGGTGCTAAAACTGTCCACTTAGCTTCTCCTAGATCATAGCTATCTCCAACCACAGGACTGGTGATTTTTAGTCCCTTTTTCTCAATGGCTACCAATACATCTTCAAAGGTTTTGGTATTGTGGCTGACCTTAGGCATGATCACTTTTCCTATTTCAAAGCCATTAATAACATCATCCAATCCCCCTATATGATCCGAGTGGGGGTGGGTACCTATGACATAGTCTAGTTTAGTTACCCCATTTTTTTGTAAATAGTCGTAGACAGTCTTTCCATATTTATTTTCTCCGGCATCGATGAGCATATTCTGCCCATCCTTTTGAATGAGTAGAGCGTCCCCTTGCCCTACATCAATAAAATGTACTTTTAGATTTTTGTCTTCACTGGTGGTAGAAACATCTACACAGCCCCATAGTCCAAAACTTAAAATTATAATGATTATTATGGATAATAAACTTCTTCTTTTGCTAATATTCTTCTACCTTCTTTCTTTTTTTCATTTCTACCCTGGGGAAGATTCTAAAATTCTATAATTTGCCCAGCATTATTTTCTAAGGCCTTTTCATAAATTCTTCGGGAGGTGACTACGTCTAAAACTCCACTACCTACGGTTTTAAAGAAGGTGATTTCCTCATCATTGTCTCTAGACGGCACTTTTCCCATGATGATTTCTCCTAGTTCTCCTGTAATGCTCTCTTCTTTAAATTTATTTTTCTCCATAGGAATGATAAAATCCCCGCTCTCACTTAGTACTCCGTGTCTCGTATCGACATAGATTTTATCTGCATGAAGTAGAATATACTCATCAATTTCTTGCATATCCGGGGTGTAAGAACCTACTCCGTTGATATGAGCCCCTTTTTTGACTCCTTTGCCGTTAAAAACAGGTTTCTTTGCCGTGGTAACCGCTGTGATAATATCCGCATGCTCTATGGCTTCATCGGCATTGCTCACAGCCATGATCTTTACATTAAATTTCTTTGCATATTTTTCACCCATTCTCTGAACAAAATCCTCTGTCCTTTCTTTGCTGATATCAAAGACTCTAACTTCCTCTATATTTCTTACTGTTAAAACCGCTTCCAATTGGGATTCTGCCTGACCACCTGTGCCAAAGAGAGCAAAAACTTTAGCATCCTTTCTTGCCAGTATATCTGTGGCTGCCCCAGCCACTGCCCCTGTTCTTAATTGGGTTAAATAGGTTCCATCTAAAAGGGCGCCTACCTCTCCAGTCTCTGGATTGAGAAGAACCATAGTGGCCGGTACCGACGTTAATCCCTTTTCAATATTATTGGGATAAACCGATACAATTTTCACTCCTAAGGCCTTTGCACCACCTACATAGGCAGGCATATAAAGACTTTGACCTTTTTCCTCAGCAACATCAATGTTGGTTCTTAGGGGAACCGTACTTCCCCCTCTAGAGTAGAATTCCAAAGCATCTTTATCGGCCTGAATAGCCTCTTCCATGGTAAAGATCTTTTCAATATCCCCTCGACTTAATACTGCGATTTTCATCCTATCACTCTCCTCTACTATAGATTGTACCCCTATTTTATTCACTGCTATATCTTCATGACCTGTAGATAATAATTTGCAATGAATCATTATCCTTAGTTCCTATTATAATATATAACCGCTTTTTCTCAATGAGCATACCCTCATTGTTTAATGGATATTTCCACTCTATATTCCCCTAGGGCTTATTTTTTATCTTTTTCATAAATTTTTTCAAATTTAGTCTTTAACTTGGCTCTGTTGGTATATAATATTAGATAGAGAAATATTTTATCAAGAAAGCGGCGATCACCGCTCTAATGCAATAGGAAAGTTTGGTCCTCTAGGGGCAAGACCAAATTTCTACTGCAAAATAAATAGGTAGAATAAAATGATAAAACTTGAAGAAAGCTGGTGTTTTTATGGAAAACAACATAAAAAAATCCCCTCTAGATAAGATGTATACCCTCGGGGAGGAGATAGCCAACGGCATAACCCATGGATTAGGTGTACTCTTTGGTATTGCAGCACTATCTATTCTTTTGTTTTTTTCTATCAAGAAGGGAGATACCCTTTCCATTATTTCCTTTAGTATTTATGGTTCTTGCATTATTTTGATGTATTTGGCCTCTACTCTGTACCATAGCATTCCCCAACAAAAGGCCAAAAAGATTCTTAGGGTTTTTGACCATTCCTCTATTTATCTTTTTATTGCAGGTACCTACACTCCCATTGCTCTTTTAACCATGGAAGGCTATTTAAGAATCGCTATTCTCGCTGGCATATGGTCTATTGCCCTCTTTGGAGTGGTCTTTAAAATATCCACCTATAAAAAAATGGATAAGTTTAAAAAATTGTCCTTGAGTTTGTATCTGATCATGGGCTGGATAGCCGTGTTTACGGTAAAACCTATTATTAAAATGGCTTCTTTAGAATTTTTTCTATGGATTTTAATAGGAGGGTTACTGTATACTCTAGGTACCATTTTTTATAGTATGAAAAAATTACCCTATAGCCACGCTATTTGGCATGTATTTGTACTCGGTGCCAGTGTTGTTCAATTTTTAGGAATACTTTTCTATTTAGCTTAATGATTTTGTGAAGATAACCCCCTTACTTCGGTAATGGGGTTATTTTCTTTTTGTAACAACACCACTGATAGTAGCACCATAATAATCCCGACGATCTTCCAGCCTCCAATTTCTTGACCAAAGAGGAGATAGGATCCTAATACAGAAACCGGAACTTCCAAGGTAGCTATAATAGAAGCCTTAGAGGATTCTACTCCATAGGTTAGTCCTGTGGTAAATAGCAAATAACTCAAAGCCGTAGGCAATACCCCTAAGGCTATAATACATAGCCAGATGATAGGATCAAATTCCATCTTAAAGGGAACCAAGGGATTAGAAAAAGCAAGAGAAAATAAAGACCCAAAACCAAATGTATAAATAAGAATGGTTAACTGGCTATATTGGTTTAATAAACTTTTACTCAGAATATTCATTATGGCATAGAAAAATCCCGCCAATAGTCCTAGGGTTACCCCTGAAAGATTAAAACTTAGGGCCCTTAAGGAACCACCAGTTACGGTGAGAAAGACTCCTATGGTACAGATTATAAGAGCAATGATTTTTGGTGAGGTAATGATTTCCTTGAGAAAAATCCTAGACATGATCATGACAAACATAGGCGCAGTATATAGTAGAGATACTGCTGTAGATATAGAGGTTTTCTCCATAGAAAGAAAGGTAAATAGATTATAGACAGCATGACAGACCAAGCCCATAAACATAGTAAATACCAGTCCCCTTTTATCTATTTTTAATAATGTTCTATCCTTTATCCATGTATAGATAAACATAGCAAGAAACCCTATAAATAGTTTCCACACCACAAAATCTTGGGATACTAATCCCCTATCTAATAAATATTGGGCGTAGAAAAACATACTCCCCCATAAAAATCCAGACCCCGTGATCATCATATAGCCTTTTGTTTTCCTGGCTAATTTCATATTTTTATCTCCCCCATAAATATGTTTTATCCCCCAAAACCTATCCATTCTAAATATTTATATTCCACAG
The DNA here is from genome assembly GCF_024622505.1 of Irregularibacter muris. Classification (NCBI taxonomy): domain Bacteria; kingdom Bacillati; phylum Bacillota; class Clostridia; order Eubacteriales; family Eubacteriaceae; genus Irregularibacter; species Irregularibacter muris. The sequence goes on along the minus strand of NZ_JANKAS010000012.1, from coordinate 77,411 downwards.
CACATAAGGGTTTTCCTGTTTTATCTTTCAAATATCTTAAAATATTAGAAAACATTTTCCAACAAAAAAAGACTTTCCATAATAGAAAGCCTTATACAATCCTATCTTTTTACCTTTTCATATGCCTTACTCTATCCTCTTTCCCATTTTTCACCGCTACTATTTGGGATAATATACTTAGGGCCACTTCCTCTGGAGTTTCCCCACCGATCTCCAAACCTATAGGGGCGTAGACTTTTTGTAGCTTCTCCTCTTCTATACCCGATTCTAGGATGTTTTTAAAGATATTGGCAACTTTTCTTTTGCTGCCTAGCATACCTACATATTGGCAGTCATATTGTATGACTCTTTTTAATATTTCCTCATCAGACTTATGCGTGCTGCTGACTACTACCACATAGGTGTTGGGTGTGATGAGTCTTTGATCTATGGCATCTAGAGTGTTTTCCCTGATGAGTTGTGCTGCATGGGGATATTTTGCATCGTCAAAAAATCCTTCCCGCTCATCCAATAAAATTACCGAAAAATGGGTTTGTACCGCCAAATTATATAGGCTGTAACCCACATGACCTGCACCAAAAATGACCAGTCTATCCTGGGGTAAATAAACTCTTAAAAAGACCGTTACCCGACTAATTACTTCTTGATTTTCATCATGATTTTTATAAGATAGGACTTCTTTTATGGTACTGGATTGGCCTTCTATACACTGTAGGGCCTCTTTAATTACGATATATTCTAGTTGGCCGCCCCCAATGGTTCCCTCAGTAGTTCCATCAGCCTTTATAATCATAGAGGTGCCTACTTCTCTGGGCGTAGTGCCTTCTACCTCCACTATAGTTGCCTCACAGATAACTTTTCCCGAAGCTATTTCTCTTTTTATGGTGTCAAAATAATAGTCTTGCATTTTTCATCCCCCTATAAGGCTACATAATTTGTACCATTTGTAGTCTCTATTTTTTCAAAGGGCATATCATAGATTTCTCTAAGATTTTTTCTATTGATTGATTCTACGGCTATGCCTTCTCCTATAATTTCTCCTTGTTTAAGCAAAATTGCCCTATCACAATATTTTCTAATTAGATTTGGATCATGTAAGGACATAATCATGGTTTTATTATATTTCCGGCTGACTTCCCTTATTTTATCCATAATATACCTTTGGTTTTTAAGGTCGAGATTGGATACAGGCTCATCCATGACGATAAAGTCTGTATTTTGTATAAGGGCTCTAGTGATTAGAACCATTTGGAGTTCTCCTCCACTGAGGGAATTTAAATTCTTTTCCCTTAAATGGGAGATTTGCACTTGTCTTAAATAGTCCTCTGCTATTTCTTCATGCTCCCTATTGGGCTTTTCAAATAGTTTCAAAAAAGGATTGAAGCCCATCATGAGAAAGTCCATGACAGAAATATCATAGGTAATGGTGATGCTTTGAGGGACATAGGCTATATTTTTTGATATCTCTTCTTCCCTATAGTCCTTTTTGGCCCTGCCCTCCAGGAAAATCATGCCCTGATCTTCCTTTAAAAGATTCAAAACCAATTTTAATAGGGTAGTTTTTCCCGAACCATTTAGACCCAATAGACCATAGATTTTTCCTTTTTCAAAATTCAAGTTTATATTCTTTAGTACTTGTTTCTTTCCATAGGAAAAATTTAAATTCTTGATTTCTATTCCCATAATCACATCTCCTAAAGGGTTTTTTTGACCATAATAAAATATCCTAAGGCAGGTGCTCCTACAAGGGCAGTGAGAATACCCACTGGTAATTCTGAGGTGGTTAAGCTCCTAGCTAGAGTATCCAATAGCATAAGGGAAGATGCCCCTATTAGTCCTGTATAAATGGTTAGCTTTTTATCATTTCTAAAAATCAGCCTAGAAATATGGGGGCAGATCAAAGCAATCCAGCCTATAGTGCCTGCTACGCTAACACATAGAGATACCATAAGAGCAGCCAATGTGAGAATGCCATTTCTAAATTTACCGATATTTATCCCCATAGTTTTGGCTAGATCGTCATCTATAGATAATATCCCTATTTTATAACTTAGTTTTTGAAAAACAAAGCCCAAGATAACTACCATGAAAAAACACAGGATAGCATTTGTCCAGTTGGCCTTATACAGTCCCCCCATAGTCCAAAATACAATGGAAGGTAACTGCTGATATGGATCAGCAATATACTTAATGAAAGATAAAAGAGCAGAGAAAAATGCCGATACAATTAATCCTGATAGGACCAAATACAGGATATTTTCATTTCGCGATACTTTTTTTAAGCTATACGTGATAAAAACAGCCATCAGCCCAAATATAAAACTGAGTACTTGGACTGAAGCTGGTATGTTTATAGCAATAACCATGGCCAGAGCTGCTCCGAAACTAGCTCCTGAGGATACCCCTAAGATATCAGGAGAGGCAATAGGATTTTTAAATATCTGCTGAAATATCAGACCTGCAACAGAGAGTCCCGCTCCTATAGCCATAGCCAAAATTATCCTAGGCAGCCTTACGCTAAATAATATCGTAAAGGCAGGATTGATAGGCTCTCCCGTTTTAAGAAAATAAAGCAGATTGGGAAAAAATTGTGTATAATCCTTTAGTTGTATGCCGAATCTTCCTGAGATCATGGCTAGAAAGAAGCTTAGGATAAATACTCCATATATTATTTTTTTATGGTTATTGCTGTTGCTCTCCTTCAATAATATTGCCTCCTAAATCTTCAAAGGATTTCCCATAAAATTTTTCATAAAACCCATTGGCTTCCTTCGTCAAATCAACATCTTCAAATGCTTCTGGATATAGAGTTTTTCCCATCCATAAAAAGCTCAAGACTGCTGAAGGTTTTGGTGTATCCCATGAATCAATCTTTGATGGGATTTCATACACTTGCCTTTCCTCTAGGGCTTTGATTGAACTTAAAGATTTATCTTGTAAAATACTCTCCCTATTGTCCGGACTATAATTTACCGTTACCATAACCTCTGGATTCCATTGGATCAATTGTTCGGCGGATATTTCGTTCCACCCCCCTACCAAATCCTTAGATAAATCCTCCCCGCCTGTTATGTCTATGATTTCATGTTGGAAAAAGTCCCCTGAATGGGTAGATAAAACACCTCTAGAACCCGCTAGGTATACTGTCTTTTTCTCATCAATATCCTTTACTCTATCCTTTACCATACTGATTTTTTCATTGATATAAGCGTTTAATTCTTCAGCCTCTTTTTCTTTGCCTATGGCTTCTCCTATGGTCATAATATCGCCTTGTAGAGACTCCAAAGTTTCGGGATTGATACTAATCACCTTTATCCCATTATCCTCTAATTGTTTTTTGGTATTATCAGATTCCTCCACAGGATATAAAATCACTAGATCAGGATCTAAACTAATGACTTGTTCTACATTGATTCCATTTTTTTTGCTTCCTACACCAAGGATTTCATTTTTAGGATCTATATTTTTTAACAGCTCACTTTTTGCACTTTTATCATCTACGCCTACTAAGTTATCCTTACCTCCTAAAGCTAATATAAAATCAGTAGCCGGTGTATAGGCAGTAATGATCTTCATTTCCCCTTGGCTTTCTTCTTGGGAGCCTTGGGGTGTTGATGAATTGTCTACATTGCTAGCACAACCTGCAAAGCTGAATAGTACTAGGACTAGAACTAAAAATAAAGCCATTTTATTCTTCATGTTTATCCCTCCATATTTTATTGATTCTCTTTGGTATTTCCTCTCTATTGTCTGAGGTGACCTCCATGATTATAACATCTTCCCTCTTTTTAATGCTTTCTAAAAAGGGATTGCTTTTCTTTTTGATCACACCTAAAACCTTTGTCTTCCCCTCTAATAGCTTGTAAACCTTTTGTTGGAACATGATAGCTTCCTTTTCAAAAAAGCCCAATTCATCCATGAGGACTAAATCACTTTGACAATATAGGGCATTGTTTAATATTTCCACCCCTCTTGTTTCAAAACCTTCAGTTATACCTTGGCATTGTTTATCCTTGGGGAAGAGCTTATTTATGCCCACTAGGGTATAGTCTTTTTGAGGAGACAATTGATCTTCAAGATAATAGCCCTTTAACCATCCATCCTCTAGGAATTCCTTTGTCTTAAATCCGGAAATTATCCTGAAACAATCCTTATTTTCTTTTATGTAGTTATTGATCAAGGTGCTCTTTCCTACGTGAATATCTCCTGTTAGAAATATGTTCTTAATGCACCATCACCTCCAAATCAAGCGCTATTCTTATATACATATAACGTTTACAATTCGATTATACCCCTTAATCTGTATTTTGTAAATACTGGACAGGCTTTGAATATTCTACAATTTCTTATTTATCCCTTATCTCCTGATAAAGTTGGTATAATTCTTCTTGATTTTTTTCTAATTTTTCAATAATTTTCGGGTCAAAATGACTGCCCTTGCCTTCTATCAATATTTTCATAGCCTGCTCAAAACTAAAGGCTTTTTTATAGGGTCTTTTCGACGTAAGGGCATCAAAGACATCTCCTATAGCCACTATACGGGCACTTAAAGGGATTTCTTTTCCCTTTCTTCCGTGGGGATACCCCGATCCATCCCATTTTTCATGGTGATTTTCCGCAATTTCTATACCCATGGCAAAGATGCTTTTCCCATTTTTATTGATATTTGATTCGGCAGTTTGCAATACCTGAGTTCCCAAGAGGGTATGCATTTTCATGAGCTCAAATTCTTCTTCTGTAAGCTTTCCAGACTTTAATAGGATATCATCTTTTATCCCTACTTTCCCTATGTCATGCAAGGGACTAAATCTTTCAATGTTTTCTATAAAATCTAAATCAATCTGTCCTAGATATTCTCCACTTTTGAATAATTGTTCTGCCACAAATCGAGAGTAATTTTTCATCCTATGAAGGTGATCGCCTGTTTCATTGTCCCTGGATTCGGCAAGCTTTGCCAGGGCCAATATGCTACTATAGACCAAATCATTCATGATTTTATTCTTTTCCAGGCTTAGAGCAATGCTATTGGCTAAAGTTTTTAAAAATTTGATATGGTCTTGGGTATATACGTTTTTCCCATGGGAGGAAAAAAAGATAAATCCTATGGGTCGCTCATTGATCATAAGAGGTAGGGTAATGGAAGCTTTTATGCCTGCTTTTAATAGTATTTCATTATAAGAGCTATTGGGCCTCTCCTTAACATAGTTTTCCAAGTCATTTATAATTCTTGCTTGACCGGTTTTTATAATTTTTCCAAGGGTGGTGTCCTCTATTTCTACCTTAAGTCCAAATAAATTTTCTGGGAGACCCCTTATGGTATGATTATCCGATACCCCATGGTAGGCCTTTACATATTTCCCCTCTTCTTCTATCAAGGCAATCCCTATATAGTGGTAGGGAATAAAATCAGAAAAGGAAGAGTAAATGTAATTTACTACTTCAGGAAAAGATTCATTACGATTGAGATTTTCAATAAGATTGATCAAATATTTTAATTTCAAAAATACTTCATTTATCCCAGAGGTAATAGGAATAAGATAATCCCCTTGTATTTCTATAACTTGGGGATCTAAACTAGCTATGGTTTCTACCTGGGCAATGCCTTGATAAAGTTCCTTCAGGGGAGAAAGTATTTGTCGATACATTTTGTAAAAAAGATGAATAAGCAGAGTAAGGGCTAAAATACCTATGATAAAACAAATCTTTAAAATATTTTTTTCTTTATTCCCCAAGGGGGGTATGTATGTAACCGCATAGAAGGCTATAAGGGATAGGAGAATTATCCCTATGAGCAGGATGATGGCCTTGGTTGTTTTTTCTATATTATGGGAAAAAGCCTGTCCTTCGCTTTTCATATACTATCTCTCCTTTTTATTTTGATGGAAGTATTCTCTCATAACTTTACAAACCAGTTTACAAACTCTATTTTATCATATCTTCCTTTATATTCCTGCTTTTTCTATTCCGCACGAGAATGGGGCTAGGCTGCTGTGGTGAAATACAAAAGTTTAGCCTCTTGCTCCCAAGGCCTGGTTTCCCGAGCCATAAAAAAAAGCCAATTCTTTTTAATTGGCCCACTTTGCTTTACGCGTTATTTTGTTTCTTCAATTGCTGATAAAGATATATGATGACTGTGATCAAGGCGGAAAGCATTTTAATGGATATATCTGTTATGGCATCCTTAAGTCCTCCCTTTACCATATGGGTTTTAAAAAAGTAATCTCCTGCATATTCAAAGACTTCCCAAACTGTACCCAAGGTAATGGAAATACAAAAAGCTATCATTGCGGTAAATAGAATAAAACGTCTCGAACTTATTCCTTCTTTTTTTGTTATTATATCCCCTGTAATAAATAGTGCTACAATGACTACATAACTACCAAAAATTCCATGGAGAAGTAAATCCCACCACCAAAATCTATGGTAAAATCCTAAAATCTCCCCCAGATATTGGGTTACAAAGATAAATATGACCGTGACCAATGGAAAGCTGGAGGGTAGTCTTATATCCTTTGCTTTGCAAATACCGGTGAGGATAAAAGGTACAGTAAGGATAATCAGAGCTAGTATATGTTTTCCTATAGAACTATCTTTTTTCATGATTATACTGTATAGAGCTGAAAAGATGATGATTATTCCAAAGAATAGAGCCACTCCCATACTTAGTTTGTTATTTTTGTTCTTCATCCCAAGATATTCCCTTCTCTTTCATTGTATTTATCCCTATTATTCTTCTTCTCTAAGGATTTCCTATACAATAATTTATGAAAAATCCTGAGGAACTTTATCCCTTTATAAAGGAAGCGGCTATAGCTTCCTAGTGAAATAGAGCCCCTATAGGCTCTATTCTCAACTTATTTTTAAACTTATCTTGGTCTTTCCCGTAAATTCTCGTTTATCCCCTGAGATTCCCTTCCTAAATTTTTAATGCCGTAATAAAACCATATCCCCGTTAATAGGGCCGAGAACATGTCTGCAAAGGGGGCTGCATGTAATAAACCGTGAATTCCCCAGAATCTAGAAAAGATAATGATGGCTGGGATAAGAAGAATAATTTGCCTTGTCAGGGTTAAAAACATTGCAGCTCTTGCCCTGCCTATGGCTTGGAAGAAGTTTGAAGAAACAATCTGAAAACCTACAACAGGTAAGAACAAAAACCATGATATTAGGGCATAACTTCCAAATTTTAATAATTCTGGTTCTCTGTTAAATAAAGCGATCATCTGTTCTGGAAATAATCTTGTAACGATATAACCTACAATGACAATGACGGTAGCCGCAATTATGGCCAGCTTTATAGCGGTTTTCACTCTTTCATATTTTTTTGCCCCAAAGTTAAAACTAATAATGGGCTGAACTCCTTGATTGATGCCAATAATAGGCATTAAAAGCAAAGTCTGGAGACTATTGATGATCCCCATACCTGACACCGCAATATCGCCCCCGTAGACGAGGAGGCTTTTATTTAATACCACGTTTAAAAGGCTATTGGCCAGCTGTAATAAAAAGTTGGGCATTCCCAGTGTAATGATTTTAGTGGTAAGTTGGGGCTTTAGTTTCATATATTTAGCCCTGAGCTTCTTTCGGCTGCGTTTCCCTAAAAAGTATGTTACTACCCAAGTAGCAGAAATTGCCTGGGATAGGATGGTGGCAAAAGCAGCTCCTTTCATTCCCATATTAAAAACATAGATAAATAAGGGATCCAGCAATGTATTGATTCCTGCACCTAAAAACATGGTCATCATAGCAATATTGGGATTGCCATCGGCCCGTATGAAATTGTTTAAGCCTATGCCCAGCACCTGAAAAACAGCGCCAAAGAAGATGACTCTCATATATTCCATAGAATAGGGTAAAACGGCTTCACTGGCACCAAATAGGGAGAGCAAAGGTCGTAGAAAGACCTGTCCTAAAATCATAAAGAGAAGTCCAGAGATTACCAGCAGCACAAAGGCATTGCCAAGAACATTTTCAGCCTCGTCTTCCTTTTTCTGCCCTAACCTTATAGAAAATAAGGTGGCCCCTCCTACCCCAAATAAAACACCTATGGCCAAAAGGATAATCATTATAGGGAAACCAATGGTTATACCTGCCAAGCCATTGGCACCTAGGTCACTACTATTGCCAATAAAAATTCTATCAACGATATTATATAAGGCGTTTACCATCATACCTACAATGGCAGGCACCGAAAACTTCACTAACAGTTTTGAAACTTTTTCCTCTCCTAAGGGATTTACATATTCCATATCCTTATACCTCCACTCCCTTCTCTCCTTCACTTGTTCCTTTTAATTGGGACTAAGCAAAGGATATTTTCATCTAAAAGCTATCAAAATTTAAAAATCCACTGATTTTATTATTCACCAATGGACTTTTTCTACTCTAGTCCCTAATGTTCCCTTGGAGAATTTTTTATATAGATTGCATTTTCTCCAAAATTCCATTATACATACAAAAGTCTGCTGCTAGTTTTTTCACGCCATGATTTTCAAAATCTATGGCCACTGTATTGTCTTGTATCCATTGAATTTTCCCCGGACCAAAGAGTTTATGCTGCACCTTATCTTGGACTTTAAAATAGGGATTGGCCTGGTTTTGGTGTATCTCATTTTTAATACAGGCTTGCACTTCTTCTACAAATTGGGAACAATTTCTATCCGTTGCCTTAGAAGGATAGAGGGATAATAGAGTGAGTTCTTTTTTTGCTCGGGTCATCCCTACATAAAAGAGTCTTCGCTCTTCTTCTAATAGGCCAATATCTCCCCTTTCCCATTGCTTTATACTAGCGTAGGTAGGGATTTGGTCTTCTACAAGATCTATCATATACACTCGATCAAATTCTAAGCCCTTTGCTCCATGAAGGGTAGATAATAGGATAGCTGACGAATTTTCTTTTTGTTTTGAGCATTGCTTCATCCAGTTTTCTATCTCTTCTATTCTACAGAGAAATTCTATGAGAGTAGAAGTATTTTCTGCAATGTTTTTTAGTCTGGTCAAGATAAATTCTCCTGTGGACACCATAGAGGGTCTGGTTTTTTTTCTCTGCTGTAGGAATTTTCCATAGTTTAGATGTTCTTCAATGTATTTTAAGGCCTTAATGGGTGTCAAGGTAGATAGAATAAAGAATTTTTCCTCTAATGCTGCCATTCTTTTCCTTTGAAAATCAGGTAATTCTTTACTATTTTTTAGAACATCAAAAACTGATTGATTGTTGGATTTTTTCTTTACCAAATCTACATTCTTCTTGCTAATGTATTGATTCATTTTATAGTAAATTCCCTCAAAACTTTTCCCATCTTCATGATCTAAAGCCAAATATAGGAAGTTTAAAATATCTCTGGTCAACCAGTGATGGAAGAAATATCTCTTTCCCTCTCTTAAATAAAAGGGGATATCATGGCTTAATAGCTGATCCACCAAGCCTACAGCAGAAAGATGATTTCTAAAGAGTATAGCTGTGCTGCATTGAGGGTCCTTGGATTTTAGTTCTTCTATAAGATAATCTATTTGTTCTTTGTACTCTCTGGATCTCTTAACAAGAATAGGACTGCCCATCTCTTTTTGGGTATGTAAATTTTTATGATATCTATTTTGATTGGTTTGTATAAATTGATTGGCTATCGCCACGATAGACTGGGTGGAACGAAAGTTTTCTTCCATGTAAAATACCTGACCCTGGGGATAGAGTTTTTTAAAATCCAATAATTCCTTGGGATCTGCCCCACGAAAGCCGTAAATGGATTGATCATCATCAGCGACAATAAATAGATTCTGTCGGGGATGGACCAACAATCTAAGGAGAGCGTATTGAATCGGGGAGGTATCTTGTCCTTCATCCACTTGAATATAGGTATACTTGAATCGATATTGCTGCAGTAGTTTTGTATTTTTCCTTAATATCCCATAGGCTAGGGTCAACATATCATCAAAATCTATATATCTTTTTTCCCTCTTCCACTTCTCATATTGTCCATATATTTCTGGAAAGCTTTTGATCTCAAAGTTCTCTTGTTTTATATCCTTAGGACTGATCATTCTATTTTTTACAAAGCTAATGGCATTGGCCAAGTCCTCTAGGGTTTCTTCTTTAATACCCTTTTTATTAATGTGAGAGTAAATTTGTTTGAGAAGTTCTAGCTTGTGGATAGGGGCATTCTTCCCCTCAATGAAATGATATTCTATGCCTTGGGTGCTTAGCTCTTTTTTTACCACTTGGTGGGCAAAGCTGTGGATGGTGGAAAAGTGAGGTGCTGATGTTGAATCTGTCCCGTTGATCTCAATAAATCTTTTTTTCATATCCCTGGCAGCCGCCCGACTAAAGGTTAGGGATAGGATTTCCTTTGGATTTATTCCTAAAACATTGATGAGGTAAGCCACCCGGCTAATCAGTACCGTGGTCTTGCCTGCCCCAGGTACCGCTAATACCAAAGCCGGTCCTTCCCTATGTAGTAGAGCCTTTTTTTGTTGATCGGTAAAATCTATATTTTTAGTTTCTTTTAACTTTTCGAAAAAATCCTTCATCATTCGGGTACTCCTTTAAAGCATGAATTTCTAAAGCCCTATTCTTTATGATATAACAAAGCCCTCTATATAATCAAATATAATCCTTCATAGACTAATAAGGAAATCCCCTAGAATACTCCAAGGGATATCCTCATTCTATCATAATCACTTAATTTGTTGTGTCCGCTCATTTATTTCCCTTACTTATTTGTTTTCCTCTAGAATGAGTTGAGTAAGGTTTTTCCTGGAAGATCCGCTTTTCATGCACCAGTGCCCTATAAACTTCACCCCTTGGTTTTCCCTAGGCAACTGTTGGAGCTTTTCCCAATAGGGATTGCCAGCCGTATCTAGAGTCTTTTTCTTTACTACTCCTATTTTTTCAAGAGAAGTGGAGGTTTTTCCACAAATATGCAGAAGAGCACCCTCTAAATTTTGCTCCGCCCCTTTTAGTATTCTATAGGTAGATGGGCCGCTCACTTCCTGATAAAATTTAGGACCTAGGATGTCCATAGTGCCCGTGGGGTCGGAGTAAGATAGGATATCTGCTCCCATTTTTATCCCTTGCTGCATATAGTGGATGATATTATTTTCTATTCTCTTTAGCAAGCTTTCTATGATTTCTGGATTCTTTCTATAGGTCCTATAAAACAATTTACTCTCCATGATCAAATTGCTTATGCTTATGGGCCCTAGAATATTTAAACAAACCTTCTCTCCCTGGGCACTTAACCTATTTACTCCCTCAAGAACTCTGGCTATTCTTCCCTGGGAAAAATCTATATCCCTCAAATGTTCTATGTCCCCTTGTGCATGAATGGGGTAGCTCTGCACCCTATTTCCTGCCTGGGCATCAAATTTAATCTCACATCCGAAGGCTTCTGCTTCTACGGTATTGCAAAAAGGGAGAGTACAAAAACCCCCTTTTATTAATTGAAGAGCTTTGGCTAGGGCAATCATTCCTTCACTATCCTCATTTGCCTCCCTATAGGTAAAGGATAAATCTTGAAATAGCTCTTGGGGGATTTTTTCTTCTTCATTTCCTATGCATTTAAAAATTTTCATATGATCATTCATATTCTCACCCTTTAAAATTTTAATTCCTTCACAAATACATCTTGGAAATCCTTGTTGGTAGATAATTCTAAGACCTTGATCTTTCTACTGATATCCTGTGCCTCCTCTAAAAACTCTTGGCTTAATAGAGATAGTCTGGCTCCTTCTAAGGAGGTATTTCCAACGAATACCATATTCCCCTTAAAGTCCTTGGGGATTAATCCGATGGCTTTTAGATTTTCTCCTTTCATATGAAATCCAAAGGAACCAGCAATGTATAAGGTGTCTATCTCATGGATAGTCCTTCCAATCTCTTTTAAGAGAAGTAAAACTCCTGCTGCGATGGCACCTTTTGCCAGTTGAATCTGTCTAATATCCTTCTGGGAAATATAAATTTCAGGGGTGATATAAAATCTTTTTTCTTTAAACCGATGTCCTATTCTGGCATCCATGTTTTTATTCCATCTTCCACTAGGCAATAATATATTTCTCTGTAAGAGAGATGCTGTGATATCCATTAGACCACTTCCACATATCCCTATGGGCTCCTGGTCACCTATGGTTTCAAAGGATAGATTGTAGTCTTCATCGATATAGAAGGATTCAATAGCCCCTCTTTGGGCTCTACAGCCCCATTCAATATTCATCCCCTCTAGTGCAGGCCCTGCTGCAGTGGAAGTGGCTACAATATTTTTATCAAATATAGCTGCTATTTCACCGTTGGTGCCAATATCTATAAATAGGCTATTGTCTTTTTGTGGAAATGCCAACGCCATAATTCCGGAAACGATATCTCCTCCTACATAGGAAGATGCACAAGGAATAAAAGTCAGTATCCCTTCTCTATTGCCCTCTATGCCTAATTCTTTTAATGGCCTATCTTGTAGGGATAAAAAGGCTGGTTTATAGGGTGCTCTGGCCAATGGCACAGGGTCTACTTGTAATAAAAGATGAAGCATGGTGGTGTTGGCCGATATACTCACATGATAGATATGATTATTTTCTTTGGTCAAGGTTCCAATGGCTTTATTGATTTCCCCGATTAAAACCTGGCTTAATACTCTTCCTCCCCCTTCTGTTTCCATACAATAGGTTATTCTGCTCAATACATCATGTCCATATTGAGTTTGAGGATTTAAGGAGGAACTTTTTCCTAAGATTTCTCCATTACGAAGATTTATTAAACAATAAGAAATACCCGTAGTGCCTATGTCAATAGCCAATCCCATAATGGGTTGATCTCTCTCAATGATATCTAAGACAACGTCTTGATAAACCACCCCATGATATTCACTTTTTCCTTCAATATAGGGAAGCTTTTCACATTGGGCTATACAAGATAGAGGATAGGGAAAATCCCGTCTATAGCTTTTTTTATCTCCAACTCCTATAAGCTCAATTTCCTTAATTGAACTATGGATGTCCACCCAAATACTATTCCCTTTATCAATACTCTTCAGTTCATTATCCCTTACAGGAATGCTGACTTCTACATCTCCTAATACCCCCGCTATACAGGATAGTCTTTGGTTTTTTTCCCTGTCTATAAAATTTAATTCCTCAGTAGTGGGTGGACTCAACTTTCCTGTCGCCACAACTTTGCATTTCCCACAAATACCTCTACCATTGCAGGGTGTTTCAAAGGGAATGATTTTTCTGATGCCTTCGATAAGTAGAGATCCCTGTTCTACTTGTACTTTTTTATTGCTCTCGACTATTTTTAATGTCCCCATACTTGTTGCTCCTTGGCAAATGCCGTCATACTTTTTAAATTCTCAATAGGGGTAGACATGTCTAAACCACAGGCTGGAGATAGAATATCCACGCCAGAGTTAAGGGCATTTTCAGTAAGCCTAAGGATTCTATCCTGGGGTCCATTTTGCAACAATTGGGTGCTGATATTGCCCATCAATTTTGTGTGGATTTTAGATTTTGCCAATCGCATATTAACTATGGAATCAAAGCTTAATGCCGCTACATCTAAGGTATCTAGACTCTCTAAAATGGTTGTTGCATTGCCGCAAATATGCAAAATCACTGGCGTGCCCCGTCTATTCATTTGGGAGATTAACTCTTTGTACATGGGTAATGCAAATTTTTCAAAATTGTTTTTCCCCAAGATTTCCCCCGTAGCCGTGGGATCTGAAACAGCGATGACATCTGCACCGGCTCTTTCCATCTCTATGGCATAGGCTATGATAAAGTCATTGACATAATGAATAAACTCATAGGCCAAATCCGATTGTTTTCTCAACATCTTCAATAGTCTAAGGGGATCCACTATGGATGTTGCTGTGCTTATAGGCCCAGTAATATTTCCGATCACAGGTACTTGATCATTTTTCAATCTCCTAATGGCTTCTAATACCACGGGCATTCGCCCATCCTTTTGGGGATTTATTTTGCTTTTCATAATCTCTCTTAGGGGTAAATCATTATATTCCATAATACGAGGTTCACAATACATATCCCCTTCATCAATAGACTTACTCAAAGGCTCTGCTTCACAAGTCATACAAAAGGGGACTCCATAATTTTCAAATCCTATTTCCTCCCGTATCTTTCTTGCCGTATTGACCATATCCATAACCTCTACATTATGGTTTACCAAAACTTGGTCTAGAATATCGGTAATCGCCGCATTCATCATTCCTCCTGGACAAATAACGGGTACCCTATCCACTTCTTCATTCTTGAATACTTTTAATAGTCTTTCTTTTTCATCCATGGGCTTTCCCTATTCCTCCCTAAATAATAGTTCTTCATCTATAGGATAACTACCATAAATTCTAGCTGCATCCATGATAGCCTCAATATTCTCCATGGGAGTATGCATGGGGATTTGACAACCTGTGCTTAGAATAAAACCTTTTGTAGAATCATAGGCTTTTTGAATACATTTTTTCCCTGCCCTTAGGATATCCTCCCTTGTCCCTTTGTGCACGACTTCTACTGGAGGGATGTTTCCAGTAATCACAACCCTATCCCCTATGCTTTCTTTTGCCTCTTCCAAATCCTCTATATTGTCAATGCTAAAATTTCCTATGCCCGTAGAGAGTACAGACTCCCATATACTCTTACTGGTCCCGCAGATATGAATAGATGGCCTACTTCCCGTTAGTTCTCTGATTTTATCTACATTTTTCTTTAAATAGGGCATAGAAAATTCATCAAATTGTTTAGGACTAATTAGGCTAGTGGAAGATACAGGGTCGGCGAAGCCTATTCCTAGACCCAATTCCGCTACTTTTTCAATATATCGATTATTTGACTCTGTAATGATTTCCATTAAGGTGTGAATGCTTTGAGGATATTTTATCATCCATCTCAGCAAATTTTCAGTGCCCACTAAGGAAGCTGCTACACTAAAGGGACCAGACATAGATGCCCCAACATCTGCTTCGTGACCTACAGTGTCCCTAATAATTCTTAGGGCTTTTAATAATAAGGGGAGTATTCCATCTGTTTCTGGATTTGCTGGTTTAAGATTTTCTATCTCCCCAGGAGTTTTCGCCGCGGGAGAAATCAGATAGGATATATTGTTTTTGGGATAACCGATTACAGAGCCCATAGCTCCTGCCACTCCCCTCAGGGTTGTAGATATGCCTATACTATCATGTCGCAATCTTTTAAACAGAGCAATCTCTAGGTCTGCCATTAATTCCGCCGAGTGATAGTACTCATAGGTAGTGGCCCCTATAAAAGGTGCCATAGTCACACCCATATCAGGTACACAAGGTATCCGATCTATTTCAAGTCCCTTAGAAAAAGCAGTCATTCTTTCTTTAGGAGTCATTTGATCTTTTTTCATTTTATCCCTCCTAAGCACTTGCTACAATTGATTTTATTCTTTTTACTGCTTCATTGGCATCTACTGTATATTCATCTGCCCCTATTTCATCGGCAAATTTTTGGGATATAGGTCCTCCACCGATCATTACTTTGTACTTGTTCCTTATATTCTTTTCCTTTAGCATGTCAATAACATTTTTCATGCCTATCATGGTAGTGGTCATCAAAGTGGACATACAAATAAAGTTTGCCTTTACTTCCTCTGCCTTGTCGACAAAATCATTTAAGGGCACGTCCCTACCCAGATCATAAACTTCAAATCCCGCCGCTTCCATCATAATTTTTACCAGATTTTTGCCGATATCATGGGTGTCTCCTTCTACAACACCAATGACAACTTTAACGGGATTATCTATCTTATCCGATGCCAAATGAGGCTTTAGGATATCCAACCCTATATTGAGCGTATCCGAGCAAGTAAGCACTTCCGGCAAAAAATATTCCTGTTCTTCAAAAAGTTGCCCCACCCTATCCATACCTTTTACTAAACCTTGGGCTATGGTTTTATATGCTGGAATATCCATTTCCAAGGATTGATAACATAATTCCTCTACCCCTTCATCATCCATGTCCACTATCCCATCACTTATCTTTTTAAAAAGTTGATCTTCCTTCATCCAGTTCTCCTCCTATTCTCAATAGCATTATAACCTAATCCGTTGTGCTAGTTAAATTCCGATTTTCTCATGTTCCAAGATCAAGAGTTTGTAATTTTGCCTTCAGCAGCATCAAAAACTCGCTACGCTCAAACACTTGATTTAAAACGCTTTCGGCTGCATTAACAAACTCTAAATCTCTGCACAAAGCAAACTCTCCATTTAGCTAGCACAACGAGTTAACCTAGTATAATTTTAACCTAGTACAATGGAAAACTCTAATAGGTTTCATCTATACTGTTTTTCTCTCTATTAAAATTTCAAATAGTCAGAAAAGCAATAAAACCAGCTACCCTATCTATGATTTCATAGGTAGAATAGCTGGTTTTATTGCTTTCCCATATTTTATAAGTTTTTCAAAGTCTTCACTGGTTATTGGTTTGCTAAACAAATACCCTTGAACATTGTCACAGCCCTGCTCTTTTATAAATTCTAATTGTTCCTCTGTCTCTACTCCCTCTGCAGTAGTAAGCAATCCAAGATTATGCCCCATGGAAATAATTGCCGATATAATGGCTTTATCGTTTCCTTCTTTTAAGATATCCTGTACAAAGGATTGATCTATTTTTAGGGAGCTAACGGGAAATTCTTTAAAATAACTTAAGGAGGAATACCCTGTGCCAAAGTCATCAATGGCAATTTTTACCCCCATATTCCTGAGCTCATGGAGCTTTTTTAATTGGTCTGCGGTATTTTGCATAGCTATTCCTTCAGTTATTTCTAATTGTAAGTATTTTGCCTTGAGTTTGGTCTCCTTTAACACTTCTTTTACTCGGTCTACAAAGTCTTCCCTCTCAAATTGTATGGGAGAGACATTTACAGAAATAACCATGGGCATAAGCCCCTCATCCTGCCACAATTTGTTCTGCCTACAGACTTCTCTTAATACCCACTCTCCTACACCTACAATCAACCCTGACTCTTCCAATAAGGGAATAAATGCTCCCGGTGAGATTACCCCTTTATGGGGACTGTTCCATCTTAGAAGTGCCTCGGCTCCGATAATCTGATTTTTTCTTACATCCACTAGAGGCTGATATACTATAAAGTATTCTTTGTTTTCTAAGGCGATATGTAGCATGATGGAGAGATTTACCCGTTCCTTTAGCCTTTCCCTCATATCCCTATGGTATATTTTATAGGTATTGCCTTCTGAATACTTTGCTGTAGATTTTGCTATGCTGGCATTTTCTATAAGGTTCTTTGCTTCCTGTCCATCTTCAGAGGAGAAGGCTATTCCAATGCTTACCGAAGCATAGATATGATGGCCTTCCTTTATAATGACCTTACTTAGGCTGTCCAGTATCTCTGTAGTTTTAGCCACAATACTTCTCCTATCCCTTCCGCTGGAGAAAAAGGCAATAAATTCATCCCCCAGCAGTCGAGATACCATATCCTGAGGACCTATATTCTTCCTCAATCTTTTGGCTATTTTAGCCAGTACATAGTCCCCGATATTATGTCCATAGGCCTCATTGATCTGTTTAAATTTATTTAAGGATATAATCATTACACTCAATGATTTTTGTTCCCTTTTATGCTTATATAATTCTTTATTAAGTCTATCCATGAAGGATTGTTTATTGGGTAATCCTGTAAGGGCATCATAATAGGTAAGCTCATTCATTCTATCCATCATCATATTGAAGCTTCTACCTGCCTTACCTATTTCGTCTTTATATTTTATATTGGCCCTTGCTTCTAAGTCTCCAGCCGTTGCCCGTTCAAATACCTCAGTTAATTCTACTATGGGCCCCGATTGCTTCTGTGCAAAAACAATTGCCAATACAGTTCCTACCAGTACCAATGCTAATCCTATGGCCCCTAAGGCAAGTCTAGTCTTTAAAATAGGTTGATATAAGGATTTTAAGGATATTTCAGTGACAATTCTCCAGCCCTCTGTATTAGGGATTTGTTGAAAGGCCACCATGCGCCTACCCTCATTGCTATTTATAACAAAGCTTCCCTCCTGTATAGACAAAATTTCTTCAGCTCTCTCCTGCATTTCTTGACTGACTTTTTCCGAGGACTGCCGAATATTCTCTTTCATGATATAGTTGGGATTGGTATGGGCGATAATCTCCCCTGCCTTGTCCACAATATATGTACTTTCATACTTTGTATCCACCTGCAATCTTTCCACAAAGGAATAAAAGGCATTTAGATCAATACTGCCGCCGAAAAGACCAACGATTTCGCCCTGTACATCCTTTATGGGAGCAGCCACTACGCAAATCTCTTTTCCCATACTTTGGGCGATAATAGGATTAGATAGAACTGATTGTCCCTTCATTACCTGGGAAAAGTATTCCCGGTCCAATATATTCCCTGCCTCTTTATATAAATTGGTTTGATAATTACCTTCTTCATCAGAAAAAAGGAGGGAGAGATATTTTTTATGATGTTTTTCCTGTTCCGTAATAAGAAATTCATGTATATCATTAACGTCCCTAGATTTTATCGTTGGATGGTTTGCATATATTTCGATTTCATTTATTCTTTCTTCCAACCAGTTTCCTATCATATTGGCATGGGACTTTAAAGAAATAGAACTATCCTGGGAAATCAAATCCTTTACGATATCTGTTGTCAGATATGAAGATGAAAACACATAGATAGCACTGAAAAGAAAAATACTTATTATGCCAATGAACATAAATCTTTTTCTAATGCTTTTAAACCCATCAAGCATTGAGTCACCCACCCCTATACATAGAAACATCTCTTTATATATTTCTGTTGCTTTTCTATTTAATAATTCTCTCTATTTGGACAAAATCCTTTGTTTTTTTCAATTATTTCTATAGATAAGCAATTGAAAACTTAATCATTGGAAAGTTTAGGCTATCTACTGCAAAGGCAGTCTCTTCGTATTTTTTATTCAGTTATGATGTTGCCTATCTATATGTAGCTCTTTTACAACTGCCCATTGGACATGATCTAGCTTTTTTGTTATGATGGGCTAGAAGCGAAATCTATTGAAGAAGGAGCGTTTATATGGAAAATAATAAGGTATTAGCCAAGGTGGGCACTCGAGAAATTACTCAAGAAAACTTGAATTTCTTTTTAAAAAGTCTTAATCCCCAGGTAGCAGCTCAGTTTTATTCAGAGGAAGGACAAAAGCAATTATTGGATGAAATGATCAATCAGGAATTGCTTTATCTTGATGCTCTAGATAAAGGATTGGAGAAACATGAGGCATACCAAGTAGAAGTAGAAAATTTAAAAGAAAATCTTTTAAAGCAATATGCTGTCAATCAATTATTAAAAGATATTCAAGTTTCTGATCAAGAAGTTGAGGGTTTCTATCAAGACAATAAAGATCAATTTGTTAGCCCTAAAAGCATAAAGGCTAGTCATATTCTTGTGGATGATAAAGATCATGCTGATCAAATCATAAAAGAGATAGAAGAAGGATTAAGCTTTGAAGAAGCTGCCCAAAAGTATTCTAATTGTCCTTCTAAGGAAAAGGGCGGAGATTTAGGTTTCTTTAGCAAGGGGCAAATGGTACCAGAATTTGAGGAAGCAGCTTTCAATATGGAACTAAATAAAGTAAGCCAGCCTATTAAAAGTGAATTTGGCTACCATATTATTAAAGTTAACGAAGAAAAAGAAGAAGGATCAAAATCCTTAGATGAAGTAAAATCCCAAATCCAAAATCAATTGACCTCTCAAAAACAACAGGCCGTTTATTTTGAAAAGGTAGAAGGATTAAAAGATAAATATAAAGTAGAAATGTAAGAAAAAAGGGGGTGTTGGCCCATGATCTGTGTCAACACCCCTTAAAATTTAACCAAAATGCATCTACTCCAATTCAATCCATTGCTCAAGAAGATGGTCAATATGTTGTTGAAGATCTTTTTTTTGATTGTAGATTTCACAAAGCTTATCATAATCCTCAGAATTTTCTTGGAGCTCACCCTCTATATTTTTTATCCTTTCTTCAAGCTTCTGGATTGTTTCTTCAAGATTTTTCTTTTTATTTTCCCTTTCCTTTTCCTCTGTTCTATTGTTGACCATTGCATTACTTTTTCTATTTTTATTGCCTTCTATCTTCTTTTTATGATTGACTTCCTTTGTATATGTTTCTAGTTTTTCCTCTTTTCTTTTTTCTACATAATCATCATAATTCCCCTTATATCCTATAAGTCTTCCATCCCTTAATTCCACTATTTGGCCAGCGATTTTATTGACAAAATATCTGTCATGGGAAACAAAGAGTAGGGTTCCCTCAAATTCCATAAGAGCCTGTTCTAAAACCTCTCTAGAATTAATATCCAGATGATTTGTGGGTTCATCTAATAGGAGTAAGTTTATATCCTGGTGCATTAACTGACAAAGTTTCAATCTACTTCTCTCTCCTCCGGAAAGATTGCCTACCTTTTTAAATACATCTTCATCATAGAATAAAAACCTTGCCAAGATACTTCTTCCTTGCCCCTCTAATACAGATACACCCTCTCTAAAGCTCTCCAGTACAGTATGTTCTTCATTTTTAAATGTGACATTTTGATCTAGATAGCCAATCTTTACATTGGCTCCTATCTTGATATTGCCTTCATCCTCCCTATACTGAGAAAAATCATTTGTAGGGTCTACTGAAATATTTTTTGAGCCCTCTGCATTCCTTATATATTTACCTAAAATCATCTTTAAAAGTGTAGATTTCCCACAGCCATTATTCCCGATTAATCCTATTCTATCTAGATATCTTAGATGCAAATCACTCTTTTGAATCAGCACCTTATTTTCAAAGGCTTTAGTGACCTCAGAAATAAGGATAACATCCTTACCACTTCTTTTGCTTTCATGGAAGGATAAGTCCATTTTATTTTTTTCTACTCTAGGTTTCTCTACTTTATCTATTCTCTCTATTCTTTTTTCCATATTTGCAATCTTCTTAAAAAACCTGGGATCTCCCGACCTAGTGCCCCAATCTCTAAATCTTTTTATGGCTTCTTCCATTGTCTTTATTTTTCTCATCTGTTGTTTATAGTCTTCCAATCTGTCTAAGATCCTTCTCTCCTTTTCATCCACATAATAGGAATAGTTCCCTAAATATAATTCACTCTTTCCCTCTTCAATTTCAATAATCTTAGTAACCACTCGGTCTAAAAAATATCTATCATGGGAAATGATGATTACCGTTCCCTTGTATTCATTAAGAAAATTTTCAAGCCACTCAATGGCTTCAAAATCTAAATGATTGGAAGGTTCATCTAATAAGATTATTTCTGGACTTTCCAACAAAATTTTCCCTAGCATTACTGTATTTTTTTCTCCTCCACTTAGCAGTGAAAGCTTTTTATTTAAAAATTCCTCATTGAAATGTAATCCTGCTGATATTCTACTAACTTTTTCTTCTATATCGTAGCCTCCCCTTGTTTCAAAATCCTGCTGAAGATGCCCATATCTATCCATTATCCTTTCTAGTTCTTCACTTTTAATGGTGGTCATTTCATATTCTAGTTTGTTCATCTCTCTTTTAAGATGGAATATTTCTTCAAAGGCCGTATGCAAAACATCTATGACGGTATACTCCTCTGGATATACAGGTATTTGTTCTAAGAATCCTAACACTGCGTCCTTTCTTATGGTCAAATTTCCACCATTATAATTCTCCTCACCTGCTATAATCTTAAATAGGGTTGTCTTTCCCGATCCATTTTGTCCAATTAGGCCTATTCTTTCTCCTGTTTTTACCTCAAAGGCAATATCTTCAAGGACTTTATTAGCACCATAGTATTTTTCTAAATTCTTTATGCCTATTTCAATCACATTAATTCCTCCTTATATTTTTCCATTTTACATTTCATCCTTCTTTTTAAGCGTAGATTTTAATAGGGAAACAAGTTAAAATCTTAATAAAAATTGCACCTTCCTTTTATTAAGAAACGAAGTTATTTCCCTAAAACAATAAAAAGCTCGAGCAATGGTTTTGCTCGAGCTTTTTAAAAGATAGATTTTCTTAGAAAATAGAAATTAAATTTTCTTTTGATTCTTAGATAGATTTAGATCCTAAGAATAAAAATGCAAAACTCGAGCAAATAAATCCACCCGAGTTTTTTATGCAAATAAAAAACCAGATAAGGAAGCCTCATCCGGTTACATTCTTCATTTATAGAGATGCTTAACAGATGGATTCATTAGCCTTGGTTAACATAATATTTAATTTTGGACACACTTCACCTGTAAACTGGTTATTTACATGGGTTATTCCAGATAATGCCATTGGAAGTCTATCCAAAATTCTGTTCACCAATTGCTCTTTTACCATCTTTACACCTCCTGTAATAAATTTTATAGTATTTACACTCTATATCTATCATATCTTATTTTTAAAACTGTTGCAATATGTTAAAATTCCTTTTCCCAGTTAGATAAAGACTCCAGAAATCTTCCAATTATCCAAAGCTTTATATGAATATTCATTAATTTGTAATATAATACAGATACTATGTTCTCGATTTCACATAGCAATTCTTTACTGTCTTTAACTTACCTATTACATCATGAAAGGATGATGATCTTGAATTGTTCACCATCTTCAAAGGGTTATTTTTTTGTTGCAATTTCTGGAGCTTTTTTTGGTCTCAGTGGCATATTTGTTGAATCCCTATCGGTTTATAATATCTCTACACCATTAATGGGATTTTTCCGTCCCTTCATTTCCTTTATTCTATTTTTACTATATCTTCTTTTTAAAAATAGAGAATACTTAAAGATAGATGGAAAAGGATTACTATTTATCGCTCTTTTAGGTTTTGTATCCCAGACCTTATTTAATCGTTTTTACTTTTCTACTATAGAAAAAACCACTATTACCACTGCTGTTGTCCTGCTCTATACAGCACCAATTTTTGTCATTGTGATGGCTAGGATTCTATATAAGGAATTGCTTACCCTGCCCAAAATCGTGGCCCTGATTGTTTCAGTATCGGGATGTTTTTTGACAGCAACGGGAGGATCTTTGGAGGTATTAAAGCTCAATAGCACAGGATTATTATTTGGATTAGGTGCTGGATTTGCCTTCGCCCTTCTGCCCATAATTAGTAAAAACCTTACTAAAAGATATCATTATTTAACTATTGCTTGTTATACCATGGGGTTCGGTGCGCTTTTTAGCCTTCTTTTCATTAATCCAAGGGAAATCTTACTAATAGACTATAATGCAAAAGTATTGGGGAATCTTATTGCTCTAGCGCTTTTCCCCAACGCCCTTGCCTATTTATTTTATACTATTGGCATGTCCTATGATATACAATCTTCCAAAGCCAGTATTATAAATACAGTAGAAGTTCCTGTGGCTGTATTCACATCCTATATATTTTTCCGGGAAGATATATTTGGAGTAAAATTATTAGGTATACTATTGGTTATTCTTTCAGTGGTTATGATTGAATATGGAGAACAATTTCTACTTTCCATGCAGAAAAGAGAAAAGTCCATTTTATAAAAAGGCAATAATATATGGAGAAAGATTCACAAATTTTTGTGGATCCGTCTCCATATGTGTATTCTCTTTCAGGGTATATTTATTTCATGTCTGAAAACAATATATATGCTCCTTGGAAGATTTCATTGAATTTTTCTTTATATTCTTCAGTTTGGGTGACTTTCATAACATCTTGCACCCATTTTGCATCTTCATTTCCTTTGTTAACCACCAAACTTGTTGGGTAGTTGACATGTTTTCCGTCTTCTGCAATATAGGAATATGCATCAATGCCCGCATTTCTCATAACACTGGTAAATGCAATGGAGCCATCTGCATCTTGAAAGGAGGAAGCTGTTGCAGTGGTTTCTACTTCTACCAATTGAATATTCTTTGGATTTTCTTCAATATCAAGAATTGTATAAAACTCACCTTTCTTTTCCCCTAGCTTAATAAAACCTAATTTTTGTAAAAATTCTAAGGATCTTTCCATATTACTTGGATCATTAGAAACAATAATGCTTGCATTATCAGGAATTTCTTCAATACTATCATGCTTAGCAGAATAAAAACCAAATAAAGAAGCATACATATAGGGTTCCACCATCACTAATTCAGAATTATTTTCATTATTGAACGTATTTAGCCATGGAAGATGATTTAATATAAGACTATCAATGTCTCCATCTTTTAGTGCAATCGCAGGTAGATTGTTGCCATCAAAAACCTTCACTTCTACATGATAGCCCATGGGTTCCATCAATGTAGCTATTTCTTGAACTGCCGGCTCATTTAAAGGCATACAACCGATGGTAAATTCTTTTTTGTTGGACGTTTCTGATTCTACCGGTGTTGAGCCTCCTGTATTGGAAGTACATCCTACAAATAGTACAGTGGTAAAAGCTACAACAAGTAGTAATATCACTATTTTATTTATTTTTCTCATTGTTAAATTCCTCCTAAAATGATATTCATAGGGCTGATAAATTGCTTTTATGAAAAAACACTTTGATTTCTGCTTTAATCTCTTTTTTCTACCCGTCCTCCTTTATAGGCATTATCATCATAATTATGGTTATATTTTATTTCTAGCTGGTTGGTAAACTCCTCTTGTAAAAGCTTTTCTGCAATTTGCTCTTTCTCTGCATTGCGTTCTAAGGGGTTCACTGTATTTTTCAATCCTTCGACTACCTCCAAATATAGCCGAAAGGGCATTCCAATAGCCATTTCGTCCTTCTTCCATCGGGCTAACATTCTTGTGCCCGAACACAAAAGGGACAGGTTAAGCTGGTTTTCTTCATAGGGTAAGGATGTACATTCTTGACATATGGCCGACATTCCTGAAAGTTTTATATTTGTGGCATGGCCATTTTTGTAAGAGTATCCTTGTACAATTCTCATTCCATTAAAGGGATTACAAACAATAATCACAACATCAGGCTCTGTATCAAAAGCTTCTAATGGCATCACGGCAACACCATAGGCCTTATGCTCGCAAAACACCATATTTTTAGATATATTCCTACATACACCTAAGTCTCGATAAGCTCCTTGGTAAAATCTTCTTCTTCCTGAAATAGCCTCTTGGATTGTTTCTTCTAGTCCTAAAGCCATAGCTCCACCCATGCATGCACTATGTCCCCTATGAATTTTCTGGGAAATCCCATCTCCAGCCCTTTTTACTACTGTACAATAAGACATGCGATTCTTATTTTCTGAGGCAGGAAATGCATCATAATCTTCTCTTGTAAGTAAAAATTTTATTCCTACAGGTTTTCTCTCTAATTGCAACAAAATATTCAACCACTTTGCACTCTCTTTAATGATCATCAATACACCTCCTTTTATAGAAACTTTTTATAAAACAAATCTCCTATAAATTGCGTGATATTCACCAATAAAAGTAAAATGAAAACTGACATATACAATACGGTATTATTAAAACTCTGAAATCCATAGGTAAGGGCCACGGCTCCTAACCCCCCGCCTCCAATAGCAGCCGCTATGGTTGTTGCAGAAATATAATTTACTGTTGCCAAGGTCATGATGGATATGATGGAAGGCACAGACTCCTTCATAATCACTCTAAAAATGATTTGAAGATTATTAGCACCAAAAGAACGTGCCGCTTCAATTAATTGCTTGTCCACCTCTAAAAAGCTATTTTCAAGTAGCCTAGCAATAAAGGCTGTAGCTGCTATGGATAAGGGAACCACAATGGCCTTTTCTCCAATAGTTGTTCCAATAATCATTCGTGTAATAGGTCCCATTGCCACAATGAGGATTAATATTGGAAAAGAACGTATAGTATTTACTAGAAAATTAAGTAGACTATAAATCCTTCCTTTGGGGTTTAATCCATTGGGCCCGTATAAGGTAAGAAATATAGCTAAAACAAAGCCAAAAGCAATTCCAATAATCATGGTACTCAAGACCATTCTTATGGTGATAAAAGTGGAGGGAATAATCAGTTTTTGTAAATAATATAGGATAGATTCTATAAGCTCTCCATTCATTATTGATCCACCTCCGCATCTTGGGGAAATAACTCCCGCCACATGATATCCTTATGTATCAAATATTTTTTTATATTTTCAGCATATTTTGAATCTACTTTAATAACAACAGAGTTAATGGAGTTTTCATCCAGACTCTCTATTTCACCACCAATAATGGAAAAATCTATCTCTAGTTCCCGGGCTAATTTCGTTAGGATTTGATCATTACCTCTTGAATAAAAGATTTCAATACTTCTTTCATTTTTAGACAAAACAATTTCTTTGTTGCCCAGTAGATTGATTAAAGCCTGAGGACGTTGAGTAAAAATTTTGTCCGTGGTTCCCATGGCCTCAATGGTTCCATTTTCTACGATAGCTACATGTTTACATATGCTTCTAAGTACGGACATTTCATGGGTTACTACAATGATTGTAATACCTAACTGTGCATTTATTTCCCGTAATAAATCCAAAATAGCCTTTGTACTTTTAGGGTCTAATGCAGAGGTTGCTTCATCACACAATAGTACTTGGGGATCCATTGTAAGTGCCCGAGCAATGGCAACTCTTTGCTTTTGCCCCCCTGATAACTCCCGTGCTTTACTATGAATTTTTTCAGGTATTCCAACTAACTCTAAAAGTTCCTTTATCTTTTTATCTATTGCTTTTTTCTCATATTTCCAACATTTCATAGGTAGTGCGATGTTTTCATATACACTTGCCCTACTTAGCAAAGAAAAGTTTTGAAAAATCATACCGGTGTTTTTTCTGAAAACTCTCATCTCTTCATGATTAAGAGAGCCTACATCTATGTCCCCTACTTTTATGGTCCCTAGATCAAAGGTTTCAATGCCATTAATACATCTTAATAAAGTGGATTTGCCTGCACCACTTCTTCCAGCAATACCAAAGATGGATCCATTTTCTATGGTAAGGTTTATTCCTTTTAACACCTCTATATTTTCATATGATTTTGTCAAAGCTTTTATCTCAATCATTTATATCCCCGCCTTGCATCATTTTACTCCCTTTAGTACAATACATCAGACTATATTTCGACAAAAAACACTGTGTATAATCTAACACAGGGATGAAAAGTAATCCAATTGTTTTTTTGAATTGATAAAATTTTCATATAATATTTTCTTATAACTCTTTATCTGCATCGGTTAGTTCACCTCTGGTTCACCGAGGATTCTCTATTCATTCATTAAAATCCTTATTAAAAATAAGGCATGGATAACCCATGCCCACTCAAGGTAAACCGAATCTAATTGGAACATCCTCCTCACAGGGCCAATCCGTGGATCAAAGTCTATGAGCTTCTTAAAACCTCAAGGAATTATACTGTCAGCTTGATGATATGTGATAAGGAAACAGAATTTGTGCATGCATAAATTTTTTGCACCTTTCATTCCACGGATAACAAAAACTCCCTAGAGAGCTCTCTAGGGAGTTTTTGCCTTCTTTATTGTTTTCAATAGCTTTTTTATCAAAATAATAATCCCCTTATAGAGGAGATATATACCAAATAACCATAAAAATCCCCATAAGCCTGCTACAACATCCCCAAATTCCATGTTGCCACTTCCAGTAATTTTTTGCTGAATTTCAATGGCAAATACAATGACAATAAGTACTGTAAATGTATAGGCAAAGGAAATGATAGAGATATTTAGACGAGCTAAGGCCTTAAAGGATAAATCAGTAAATAAAAATATAAGTATCCCTATAATACCAATAATCCAAAAATGCAATTGTTTATCTGTAAGATTCCATCCAAATTTCAGAATAATATCCGCTAATAGATCGTGGAATAAATCTACAATAGAGGATAGTGCTTTTAATGCTTCTACCATAATATGATCACCCTAAAACCCCTTATTTTTACCAAAGATAACAAGCACCCATGGCCTTAGGCCCTAAGTGGGCACCTATAACTGGCCCTAGAACCTCCAGCTCTACCTTTGCCTGGGGATGCCTTTCCTTTATCACGGCTTGTAGTTCTTTAGCTCCCTCTTCATTGAGTATATGGGGGATATAGACATATTTGACCTCTTGGGGAATATTGGCTATCAGCATATCCAAGGCTTTTTTCTTCCCTCTGGCCTTACCTACTGTCTGTAGTATTCCATCCTCCAGTTGAATAATGGGCTTGATATTTAGTAAAGATCCTACCACCGCTTGGGCTGTGGATAGTCTTCCCCCTCTTTTTAAATATTCTAAGGTATCCACAGTGAGATAAATACCCATTTTCCTTTTTTGTTCCTCTAAGTAGTGTAGAATTTCCTGTCTAGTTTTTCCTTCATTGGCCAGTTTTTGCGCCTGAATAACCATATGTTTTAATGAAGCTACAGAGGTTTGGGAGTCCACTACAGATATTTTTTCTGCATCGATCATCTCCGCTCCGATAATTGCACTATTGTATGTTCCACTTAATTTTGAGGAAATGGTGATAGCAATAACTTCCTTCCCCTGATCTATTGCCTCTTGAAAAACTGCGGCAAAGGCACCCGTGGGTGGTTGGGAAGTGGTGGGAAAGTCTTGGGATTCCTTTAATGCATTAAAAAACTTCTCAAACTCTCCTGGCAATCCTTCGTCATCTTCTTTTCCTTGGAAATTAACCATTAAGGATACTACTTTTATATTATAATTTTTAATTTCTTCCTTGGTTAGATAAGCAGTACTATCTGTTACAATCTGAATATTGCTCATAGAGCACCTCCTTAATCTATTAGTACTATACTATCAGGTACTATACTATCATGTAAATACTTATATCTGTTTTTTAGCTCATTTCCATTTTCACTTTAGTACCATTCATACCAGCTACCGCAGGAGATACCATGAGCCTTCTAGGGATACGTTGTTTTAATTCATCTACGTGGCTGATCAGGCCCACACTTAATTTTTCTGAATGAAGTCTTTCTAGGGAATCCATGACCACTTCCAATAGGGAACTATCTAAGGTTCCAAACCCTTCATCCAAGAAGAAAAATTCTAGAGGGGCCCTCCCCTTTAACTGTATATGGGAGGACAGGGCTAAGGCTAAGGATAGGGAAGTCAAGAAAGTTTCTCCTCCCGATAGGGTTCTCGTACTTCTTCTTACCCCACCATTAAAGTCATCCCTCATAATAAAGTTCCCTTGGTCATCTAGCTCTAAAGCATATCTTCCTCGTGTTATTCTTTTTAGTTCTCCAGAGGCTTCTTTGGCTATATATCTTAATTGCCGTAGGGAGATAAACTCTACAAATTTGTTGCCTTGAAATAGTCTATTGATTTCTTCAATTAATCCCTGTTTATGCTCTAAATCCTTTTGCTGTTTTTGTAGCTTTTGTAATTTCTTTAATTGTTCTGCCATAGTATCTGCTTGGGTTTTTCTTTCAACCAATAAAGCTTTACCTTCTTCTAGATTTTGATTGATCTGCTGTCTTTTTTCTAATAGATTTTCCCATTGCTCTTGGGTAATGGAGTTGCCCTCCATGTGCTTTTCTAGTCTTTCCATATTATCCTTAATTAAACCCAATTGATGCTGATGTTGCTCGATGATTTCTTGTAGTTTTTTTCGTTCTTCTATGGATTTAAAAGAGTTTATCACTTCTTCTACATCACTAAAATCATTGTCCACAAGGGCTTGCTGAAGATTCTCTTCTATGGATTCTTGAAACTCATGCAGTTGAGATAAGATATCTTGTAAACCTCTTTGATCCTTTTCCAATTCATTTTTATAGTTACTTTTTTCATTGTACTCCTGCTCTATTCTTGTAAAAAGTTTTTTCATTTGATCTATTTCTCTGGACACGTTGTCCATTTCCTTTTGGGGACTGTTTTTTCCACATACTTTTTCTATGTCCCTTTGCAAATCTTTGATGAGATTTTGTCTTTCAATTATGCTCTGTTGTATTCTGGTTAGCTGAGTATTTTCTGCATAAAGTTTTTCTTGCAGCTGTCTTTGCAAAATCTCCTGTTTTTCTTTGCTCTCCTGTAAGGTTTTTATTTCCCTTTGAAGTTTCTCATCTTGTTGTAGCTTTTTATGATATTCCTGCACCTTTATCTCTATGTTTTTTGTCTTGAATTTGTCCTTATATTGTTCATATTGTTTTTCTAGTCCATCTCGTTCTTCCTTGGCGGTCTGTGCTTCTCTTTCTTTTTCTTGGACTAATCTTTCTCTCCCGTAAATATCCTGAAGGATTTTTTGTTGTGTAAGAAGGATTTTTTCTTTTTGTTCTTTCAAGGTCTCTATACTTTTCTCTAGATTTTCCTTGTATTGCTCTAGTGTATTTATCTCTTGATTTTGGGGATAGTCGGCTTTTTGGGGGTGATGTAAAGAACCGCATACAGGACAGCTTTGGTTGTCTTCCAGGGATTTTGCCAATAAAGCCGCCATATTTTGATATTTTCTCTCTTCTATTTGGTGCTGTATACTGGTCTGCTGCCTCTCACTTTTTTGTATTTTTTCTTCTAATTCCTGTAAAGCTCCCTGTATTTTCTTCTCTTCTTTCCTTAAAGGATAAAGATATTTTTCCTGGCTGACTTGTATGTATTTTATTAAGTCTTCATGGTTTTTCAGTATTTTTTTATATTGTTTTTCTATATCATAGGCCTGGTAAAGTTTTTCTCCGTATTCTGGGGAATGACGCCCCTTTTCCCTTTGCTCCTGCCTTTCCACAACTTTTGTAGTTAACTGATCTAACTGCTCGATAAGATGTTCAATTTCATCTTCTCTCTGTTTTAAAATAAGGCTTAACTCTTCTTCCTGTTGGGTTAGTTTCTTCCATTCCCTCTCTAGGATGTTTTTCTTATGGCTTTGTTTTATAGCATTTTCCAGATTTATCTTTTTATTGACCAATAGAGGAAGATGATTTTCTTTTTTCTCTTTTTGTTGTTCCCATTTTTCTTTTAGGGTATCTAGAGATGTAACCAGTTGTTGATATTGCCTTTGGACTCTCTGTAGATCTTGCTCTCTATTTTTTATTTTATTTTGGGTTTCCTGATGGCTTTTTATATAGGGTTGTATGTTTTTGGCTCTTTGAGCCAATTCATATTGTTTTTTATAGTCCTCTATGGTGTCCTGGTTTTGATCTAATTTTTCTTTTTTTACCTGATAGCCTTTATATTCTTCTTGCAATTTCCATAGGGCATGGGAGGTTTCATACTTTTTTTCTATTTGCTTGGCTTGTTCTGCTAAATGGATTTTCTTCTCTTCCAGGTCCTTTATCTCCTGCTTTAGAGCCTGAAAAGCCCCTTGGGATATTCCATCAAAATGTTGTAACTGCCCTTGAATAACCATGAGCTCACTATCTACCTTATTTTTGTGGTCTCTTATCTTTTTTGTCAATCGGCCACCATATTCCTGTAAGGCAAATATTCTCTCCAGCATATCTCTTTTGTCTCTCCCACTTAGTTTCAAGAAATCACTAAAATTTCCCTGGGGCAGTACAACCGATCTGGTAAAATCATTACAAGTAAGGCCTAGTATTTCCCCTACTTTATTGTTTACTGCATTCACTTTTTCTCCTAATACAATAGGGTTATCTTGATCTGTGATATCACATAGTTTTACAATGTGGGTATTTACACTGCCATTTTTATCTTTTTTATAGCATCGCTGTACAAAGTAAGTTCTTTTATCTTTTTTGTTGCCGATCTGGAACTCATAGTAGATGTCCGCCTTGTCACTATGGCTGTTGACTACTCCTGACAAATCCCTTCCTGCCCGGGGAATCTCTCCATAAAGAGCTAGGGTGATGGCATCGAGGATAGTAGATTTTCCACTGCCTGTGGGACCAAATATCCCAAATAGTCCCACCTCGGTAAGCTCAGAAAAATCTATAGCCTGTTCCTCCATAAAACTATTTAGACCCTGAATCTTCAACTGCAATGGTTTCATCTTTCTCCCCCTCTTCCCCTATGATGTTGGAAAACATCTCCAAAACTTCCTCACTGACCTCTGTCTTTTTTTCATAAAGGTAAAAGCTCTTAAATAAATCCATAATGTTCAAATCAGTGATATCCTCTAATTCTTCTATCTCCCTTTCTTCTGTAGTAAGGAGGGGGCGTATTTCTACAATATCCCTTCGAATATCCTTCAAGGCCTTGAGCTCACTCCTCGTGAGAATTCTATCTGTCTTGATTTCTAAATACACCCAAATGTCTTTTTCCGCTTCTTTTTCACAACGTTCTAAGGCCTCTTCAATATTTGCACATTTCCAAACCTCGATGGGTTTATAGTTTTTTAAATAATAGGGTTGTACCAAAGGCTCTTGGCCTGGTTCTACATCCACTATATAAACACATTTACTATAGTTAATCTCACTTTTGCTATATTGTAGGGGGGAGCCACTGTAATAGGCGGAACTCACCGCCCCCCGTACCGGTTGAGGTCTATGTAGATGACCTAGGGCAGTGTATTGGGCAGGAGGAAGGGCAGAGCAGTCTACTGCAAAACTCCCCCCTAATTGTATTTGTCTTTCTGAATCGCACTCTTCTCCTCCTATCATATAGAGATGAGACATGGCTAAATTAATGGTATCTTTTCGATAATGCTGGGAAAGCTCCTCAAAGATCTGTTTTACTCTTTGAGAGTAAGATAGTCTCATTTCTTCTTCATCACTACTATAGGTTAAAATCTCATTAAGCCTTTTTTCGCTGGGATAAGGCAAAGTAATGGTGACAATTTCTTGGCCTTGAATAATGATCTTTACATACCCTTCCCCTGCCTCTGTAATGCTAAAATTTCCATAATCCCCCAGGGCAGCCACACTCTTGGGCGTACCTAAAAGAATAATG
Source organism: Irregularibacter muris (assembly GCF_024622505.1). Taxonomy (NCBI): domain Bacteria; kingdom Bacillati; phylum Bacillota; class Clostridia; order Eubacteriales; family Eubacteriaceae; genus Irregularibacter; species Irregularibacter muris. Next base: position 44,622 of record NZ_JANKAS010000012.1, on the reverse strand, counting down.
CCCTGCTCATAGGCCAGGGGGCTAGCAGCCGTTAAGCGGTCAGGACTATCGTGATTGCCTGCAATGACAATAATCGGGCGTTTCCCATAGTTGGATAGTTTTTTCATGCTTTGATAAAACAATTTCTCTGCTGCCGCAGGAGGGTTGGGCGTATCATAAATATCTCCTGCCAATAAAATCAATTCTATATTTTCCCTTTCCACAATCTCTATGAGTTCTTCTAAAAATAATTCCTGTTCCGGTAGACGGCTAAATCCCTCTAGGGTCTTCCCTAGATGCCAGTCCGAAGTGTGCAAAATTCTCATCGTGATACTGCCTCCTCTCCGTAGAATAAATAAAGGTAACATTCCTTCACTTTTTTTCCATGGATTTTTTCTAAGGCCTCTTTGTACAATTGTATTTGAGGGCTATAGTTTCTAATGATCTTCTCCTTAACCTGCTGATTAGGATAAAAATCTGTTTTATAATCAATAAGCACCAATTCATCCTCTTCTTGAAAATAACAATCTATTACCCCTTGGATCAATATTTCCTCCTGGCAAGTTTGTATTCCTTCTATATTTTCCAACACTTCTTTTGCGTCTTTTACTAGGTTGAAGGCTACTTCTCTCTCTACCCTCGAAGAGGCAAGCATTCTTCTTCCTAAAGAGGAATGGAAAAATCTGAGTAATTTATCTATATCCACCGCCTGAACTTCACTTTCTCTGATGAGTTCCCGAGACACCATGCTTTGTATTTGCAACTTTATTTGTTCTTTGCTTTCTACTGCATGTAGATCCAGATGTTGTAACACAAAGTGCATGGCAACACCCTTTTCCTGGCCTGTAAGAACCTTTGTCCCCTCCATAAAGGTTGGCCTAGCTGTCATCATGGGAATATTCACTCCCAAGGCTTCTGTCCTCTTACTTTCTCTACTGTTTTTTACATCGGTTACTGACAGTTTGGATGGAAGTTTACTTGCCATTTCATTTTGATAGCTCCAATCTAAACGTTGGAAAATATTTGATGGGTCAATATCCCCATCTCTTTCATCCAAGGAGAAGTTTTGCAATTGATTTAGCAATTGTTTTTTGTCCTGTTGTTTTTGTCGTTCTTCTGCCACAATATCTTGGGGATGGTAGCAATTGATCTCCCATTGGGAGGGGTCTTCAATATATTTTTCCTCTCCCCAGTGAATCCCTCCCATTTCTCTTAAGCTCTCTCCTTGGGCATGTCGCAAGACCACAGGGCCTATCCAATCCAGAAGATTTTTTGCTCTGGAAAAGCTCAAAGTGTCCATGGTCCTACCCCATTTAGCAATTCGATCAGGTAAATTCCTTAAAGAACCCACCATAATAAGTTTATCCTTGGGCCTAGTAAGAGCGACGTAGAGAATACGCATTTCCTCTGAAAGATTCTCCATTTTCATTCTGTTTTTCATGGCGATTTTGGCAATGCTTTCATGATAAATTCTACTTTCATAGTTGATATAATTAGGCCCCAATCCTAGATCTTTGTGAAATAAAATAGGCTTATTGGTGTCCTGAAGGTTAAAGTTTTTTCCCATGCCCGCTAAAATAACCACAGGAAATTCTAAGCCTTTACTCTTATGGATGCTCATCATACGCACTACATTGTCGTTTTCCCCTAGGATTTTGGCTGTACCCATATCTCCACTGGAAGACTTTAGTTGATCCACAAAGGAGATGAAATGAAAAAGTCCCTTCATAGAGGTTTTCTGAAATTGTTGAGCCCGATCCATAAGAACTCGGATATTGGCTTGTCTCTGCATCCCTCCAGGCATAGCACCTATATAGTAGTAATAGCCTGTATCGATAAGAATTTTCCATAGAAATTCCTCAATGGGAATATAACGGGCCTGTTCCTTCCACTGGGCAAGTTTATCCAATACCTTTATGAGTTTTTCCTGCAAGTTGTCCTGATTATTCTCTATATATTCCTCTATGGCTTCATAAAAGGTAACCTCTGTACTATTCCCACGGATTTTGATCAATTCATGGGCTGTAAAATTAAAAATAGGGGACCTGAGCACACTCAGTAATGGAATATCTTGTCTTTTATTATCAATAATTTTTAATAAGTTCATAAAAACATTTACTTCTAGGGTCTCAAAATAGCCCGAATGAACATCTGCATAAGCAGGTATTCCCTGGGCAATAAAGGTTTCCATAAAGATTTGTGCCCAATTTTTTGTTGTTCTCAACAGCACCACAATATCCCTATATTGGATCCTCCTATATCCCCCCTGTTTTGCATCATATATCTCTTTTTCTAAGAGTTTTTGAATACGTTTTGCTACCCAATGACCCTCTATTTCTATATGATTCATATTTTCTATATCTTCTTGGTCCTCTAAGTCCTCTGGCAACGCTCCCTCATTTCTTTCAATAAGGTTTAACTCTATTTGAGGCTCTTCTATATCCTCGAAATTGCTGCCAAGATATAGGGAAGCTCTATCATCATAATCAATCTCTCCTAGCTCTTTTGACATTAGATGTCTAAAGATAAAATTGACTCCCTCTATAATTTCTTTTCGACTCCTAAAATTTTTACTGAGATCAATTCTTCTATTTACCCCTTCCTCTGTATCTAGAAAGCTTTCATATTTCCCTATAAATATAGAAGGGTCTGCAAGACGGAAACGATAAATACTTTGTTTTACATCTCCTACCAAGAACACATTGTTCTCCCTCTTTATTTTGTTGACAATGGTTTCTTGGATAAGGTTACTATCCTGATATTCATCTACAAAGATATAGTTGAATTTTTCTCTATACTCTCTGGCTGCCTCTGGATTTTCTAAAATCTTTAAGGCATAGTGCTCTAAATCATTAAAATCTAGTATACCTTTTTCTTGTTTTTTGAGGGCATAGCCTTCTCCAAAGGAAAGGGTAAGCTGGCAAAGGGATTCTATGTGAGGGTGAAGTTCCATTAATTCATCCACAAATTCCTTTGGACTTTTCACCAATAACTTATCGGTAATACTTTTAATGATCTCTTTTCCTTCATTGCGGAGATTTTTACAAGTCTCCTTTAAATCCTCCTCTACATCCTTTACCCTACCCAATCTTTGATGTTTTACCGACAAAAGACCTCTGTATAAGCTGTCCAAATCTTCTTCTAACTTTTCCAACAAGTCTTCTACCAATAGGAGATCATTTTCTATCATGGGGCCATATCCTTCTGGTCCCCCTGGCCTTTGGGCAATATCTTTTGCTTCCAGAAATAGTTTTTGGGCACCGGATAATTCTATCTTTAGTTGTGCTAATAGGTTCTTATACCAGGGACTATGATAAAATCCCTCTTCTCCCTGGGAAAAATCTTGTATCTTTTCCCTTAACCATTCTTCTGGATAGGGTTTGCTTTGTATAAAGTTGTCCAGCCCCAGCACCAGTTCCTTTAGCCCTTGGTCATCTCTATTTCCCCCATACATCTCCACTAAAGCCAAAAAGTCAGGAGAAGCTTTTTCATATTCCGTCTCAAAAATCTCCTCTAATACTTCCATCTTCAATAATTTTGTCTCTACCTCATCTCCTATACGAAATATAGGGTCAATATCGATGAGATGAAAATTCTTTCTAACGATCTCTATGCAAAAGGAGTGCAGGGTACTAATGGAGGCTCTATCTAATAACTGGATTTGCCTTCTAAGATGACTTTCCTTACCCAATCCCTTTTCTATAGCTTCAAACAAAGCCTTATTTATTCTTTCTCGCATTTCTCCGGCGGCGGCATTGGTAAAGGTGACAATGAGAAAACCATCAATATTTACTTCATCTTTTACCAATAATTGTATAATTCGTTCTACCAAGACTGCTGTTTTGCCAGAACCCGCTGCTGCCGACACCAATAGGTTTTTATTCCTACTGTCTATGGCCAATTGTTGGCTATCTGTCCATTGTACCATTTGCTCTCCCCCCCTGTTTTTCTCTTATTTTTTGTAGTATCTCTTGACTTTCTAGTTTTTGAATATGGTGATATTCATTATCTTCAAAGAGGGGATCAAATTGGCACACCGATGAATAAGAACAATATTCACAGGCGGTTTTATTTCCCTGTTTTACTGGGTGTATCTTAATATTTCCCCTGAGCATTTCTTCGCTAATTTCTTTTATTAAGGTTCTACAATGATCTAATACTTCAAAAAAGCCTTCTTCCTCTAATACAGAGGAGTTTTTATAGAATTCATCCTTTTGGGATAAGGCAACGGGAATAATGTGGGAGTGCTTATTGATGTCCCTATCCATGTTTCGTACGATATTCACATCCTTGAGAACTAATCCCCTCATTTTTAATTGTCTAGTTATCTGCTGTTCTACCTTCTCAATGACTTTTTCCTGGGACTCTATCATGGGATCATCAATCTTAAAATAGAATATCCCAGCAGGTTTAAGGGGTTTATCCTTAGAGGCTTTTTTGTATTGTAAGACCGCATCTAAATACACTATTAATTGTAAGGCAAGACCGTGATAAACCTCTGAAAGGCTAAACTCTTTGTTGCCAGACTTATAATCAATGATTTTAATATAGTCCTCTTCTTCTCCTTCTAGAATGTCTACTCTATCAATTCTGCCTTCAATAAATATTCTTTCTCCATCTGAGAGCTCTATCTCTATAGCAGGGAAAGGTGCATTTTTGCCAAAGGTCATTTCATGACCCAATAGGTCAAACTCCCCTTGTTTTAGATGGGTGGTTAGGGTCCATATGGCTCTTTTGCTTACCCTCTTTAAACGTTGTACCAAATGCTTATATCTATAGGTGCTTTCAAATACGCCCTCTCCATATAGAGGAATCATCTCATCAATGACCTGATCCATCACTTCATTACTAATTTCCCGATCAATTTCTCGCCAATCTAGATTTTTCTTTTTAAGCTGTTGGGTAAATATGGACATAGAATCGTGGAATACCATGCCAATATCTGGGGCTTGTATCTTGTACTCCTGTCTTTCCCTAGGTTTTAATCCATATTTAATAAAATGGGCAAAGGGACAGTTGACAAAACCCTCCAATCTGGAAACACTCGTATAAATAGGATATTGATATAAGGCTTTTGCCCTTTGGGCACCAATATCTTCCACTTGATTGGTGTGAAATAAGCCTTGAAGGATATTTTCTCTGGTATGTGTCCAACCAGATTGTTGGTAGTACCAACCGTAAACCTGCCACCACAAATCCTCCACGGGACTGCCGTCGGCATACAATCTCAGATTTTCTATCAAATGTTTAAAAGTGCTTTGAGCGGTGGACACCAGTTGAGTGTTCCCTTTTAGGGAATTTATTCCATCATTCTTTTCTCTTAGCTTAGGAAATATTTTTTTCACCCGATCAATCAATGAAGAAGGGCGTAGGGCTTTGCCCTCACCATTGGCTAAGGGATAGCTGAGCCACAAATATTCCCTTGGTTTGGATAGAGCGGAGTAAATAGCATACCTCTCTTGGGTAGAGCGAGTATCATGATCGGTGGCTAAATCCAGCCCCTGCTGCTTTAGCATCAATTTTTCCTCATTGGATAATATATCCTGATCCTCGATGCCCGAGGGCAAGATCCCATCGTTTATCCCTAGGACAAATAAAGCCTTTAGGTCATTGCTCTTGGTCCGCTGTATCTGCCCTACCAATACCTGGTCAAGGGTAGTAGGGATAATGCCTATTTCAAAGGAAGAAAATCCTGATTGTAGCACCGAGTAATATTCCCTTAGGGTTACCTGCTGTTCCCCTAATATCTCCACCAATTGATCAAAGGTCTCCATAACAATATTCCAGATTTGGGTATTTTCATTGACATAGTCATAAAGTCCCTGTTGTCTTAATTGATCAATCCACTGCTCCAATTTTTCTTTTAATCTCACATCTTCTAAGTAATGGTAAAGAATCTTTGTGATCTCTCCAAAGCTATGCTTTCCCTTAAGTTTCTTTTCCATCTTCATAAATGGTGTAATCAGTTTTTCTCTACTCTTATTCAACTCTTCTAATTTTTCTTCATCTCCCCATTTAAAAGCTTCCTTCCATCTTCTTCCCTGTATACCATATCTCAATAGATAATTTTCCAGCACTTCCACCTCCTCCATCTTTAGAGGAGTAAATCCGGTTTTCAAAAGTCGGGAAACCTCTCCAAAGGGATACCCCTTGATGATGGCTTCTAAGCTGGATAGGATGAACTCAATCATGGGATTGTTCATAATATTTCTTTTTTGGTCGAGAAAATAAGGAATCTTATTTTCCTCTAGAGCTCTTTTGAGCACACTGCCATAGGTCTCAAGATCATTGCATACCACTGCAATATCTCGCCATCTATAATTTTTTTCCCTTACTAGCTCTATAATTTTTGCTGCCATATATTCTATTTCCATATAGATATTGCTGCCTTGGAAGATTTGAATATTGTCTACTTTTTCCCTGTATTGACAGTAGGGATAGGAATATAATTGTTCTTCTAGATGATGAATTCTTTCGTCTATGTAGGAATTTTCCTTCAAATTTAAGTCGAGAAGTTCTTCTTTTATCCCGTTTATCTCTGCTTTTTCTCTAATTTTCTTAAAGACTTGACGGGGAATATGAAAGACTTCTCTATCATAACAATCTGGACGAGTATCCAAGGGTAAGGACAGGGTCACTCTCTTGGCAATTGTCATTAGCTTGCCTATAACATCCAAGCTTTGAACTGAGAAACTACTAAAGCCGTCAATCCAGATATAGGTATTAGACAAGAAATTAGCCTGATCCATTTTTTCCATAAGGAGTTGCAAGGTATCCTCATTATCCATATAGCTTCCTTGGGTTTTTTCGATAAAATGGTTATAGATGGTAAGGATATCCTGTAATTTTTCCTTCATCATACCTTCATCTAAATTTTCCACACTCTCCTGTAATTGCTCTGGATAAATGTTGTTTTTCTTTAAGTCGCAGAGAAGCTCTGTGAATTTTTCAATAAAGCCCTGCTGTTTAGATGTCTTCTGATATATAGATAACTGATCATTGATCTCATTAACAACTTTTCTGAGCATCATGTTTTTTCCCTGGGAGTTAATAGGGATTCTCGTTATGCCACCGGCCTCATGAAAAACATTGTGGGCCAGGCGACTAAAACTTAAAACTTCCACCCTCATAATTCCTGGTACTTGAAGATGTTTTATTAAATCTCTTTCTGCCTGTAGGGTAAATTGTTCAGGCACAATGAGGATAAGTTTTTCTGTCTGGGTTTTACTTAAAGTTCTTTTTATTTCATCAAAAACCCTGTAGGTCTTCCCCCTACCAGCTCTTCCCAATATATATCTAACTAGCATAACTTCACCTCATTTATAGACATTTTGATTCTATAGAAAATTATATCATATGTTCTCAAATTGATTGCAGGGCTTTTACGAAAGATACAATCTTTCCAAGCTTTCCCATAAAATATTTCCCTTTCTCCTTTTTACTTTAATATCCAGTTCGCATTTTTTTAATAACCAGGAAATCTTTGTAGAATATACTGTACAATATAATTAGGTCATATCAGTAAATCCTTATAAAATGAAGCTTAAATCCTATGGATAAATAGATACTTTGTTATTTAATCGTAATGCAACTACAGGTTGACAAAAAAGCAAATGACAATTGGTAGTATGATCACTGAAATTTATATATGCTTTAAGAGAGGTGATATAAGTGAATTTTTCAGAAAGACTAAGATTATTAAGAAAAGAAAAAGGATTGTCCCAAGAAAAACTTGCCGAATTATTAAATGTATCTCGTCAGTCGGTTTCAAAATGGGAATCTGGCCAAAGCTATCCCGAAATAGATAAACTGATTACATTGAGTGACTTATTTAAAATAACATTAGATGATTTAATAAAGGGCAAAAAATCAGAGGATATTGCTGGTGTTGATGATGAAAAGGAGGAACCTTTACAGCAAATTATGGAAGAAAAAGAGGAAGAAATTTCACAGCAAATTATCCAAGATAATGATGAAGGTATTGATGAATATCTAATGTTGGGAGGATTTGTTATTGGTATAGCCATTGGGCTTATTACTGACAATATTATATTAGGTACAGTAGGGGGATTCTTAGGCTTTGGATTATCTTATATTCTTAAAGGAGTTAAAGGGATAATCAATAAACATGAAATCAAATAAAGGAAGACTTCAAGCCTGATACTGTTTATGGGAGTGCCAGCCGTAGCCTGTAAGCAATCGCCCTTCGCTATCCCTTGTGCTCTTGGGTAAGCATGACATGGGTGCTACTAGGGCTTACACATCGTTTTGCTCTTTGAAAGCAAAGTACCACTCCAAAGGACCTATATAGCAGACGCTATGAAGGCAATGGATGATTTCTCTATGATATAATAGGCTTATGGCATTTCGTTAAAGAAAGTAGGGGATGGATTTGAATAAAGGCTCTTTTGTTTCATGGAGTGGAGGAAAAGACTCTTGTCTTGCATTATATAAAGCTAAGAAGCAAGGATATACAATCAAAAAATTGCTTACCATGTTTAGCGAGGAAAATCAGATAAGCTCATCCCATAGATTAAGAGAAGATATCATCAGGGCTCAAGCCCGTGCAATCAGTATCGATTATACCATAGGAAGTTCTTCATTTCATAGCTATGAACAAGTCTTTGTAGCCAATGCCAAGAAATTTAAAGAACAGGGTATGGACTATGGCATTTTTGGAGATATCGATATAGAAGAACATAGACAATGGGAAGAGAGAGTTTGTCGGAATGTCTCTATGACAGCGGTACTTCCTCTATGGGAGAGGGAGAGAAAAGAATTAGTTGCGGAATTTTTGCAATTGGGATTTAAAGCTAAGATCGTAGTTGTCAATAGGAGTATGATACACACAGGATTTTTAGGAGAAGATTTGAGCTTTTCAATATTAAATGATATTGAGGAGTGCGGTGGCGACCCATGTGGCGAAAATGGTGAATACCATACTATAGTATATGATGGCCCTATTTTCAAACACCCCGTTGATCTAAAATTTGGAACAGATATCATTCAAGTTGGAGATACATATGCACATATTAAAGTAAATAGCTAATTCAGTCATCATAGGAAAATATGTAAAGGACAGAGAGCTCTTCTCTGTCCTTTATCTTTGCTTTATTAAATGAGCTGTTGTGCCAGCTAAATGGAAAATTTGCTTTGTGTTCATCAACTACCTCTATGGGGTAATAAGATGCTCTAGCTCCTGTTGCAGCCTTTCAATTGTTAAGACTTCCTGTTCTTCCAAGCGATAAAGCCTATCTATGACGTCTTGTACCTGTCTGCTTACGTTTAGTACACTTTTATGAGAGTTTTGAATTTTAGATTGCATAAACCAATCAGAAACTAGACCATCAAAGAAGAAGTCTGCAAATTTAGAAAAACCATCAATATGGATATTAATATCCTCGGTGATTTTCACATCTGTAAGTTCTGTCTTGAACTTACGTAATAATTCCTGGGTTTTTTCTACTTTATCCTTAGCATCATCTAGATGGGAGTGTTTGGCAAGATCGGTAAGCAATCCACCACCAAACATATCCCAAAGCCCCCAATTCTCTGCACTTTCAAGGCTTCCTGAAATATTCTCCAAATGGCTTATTACATCTTTCCCTACCCGTATGGCTTCCTCAATCTCCGTTAAATTATTTTCTGCATCATTGATTTTCTTTGTTAAATCTAATATTTTTTCTCCTTTGTCTAAATCAGTTTTTATTAACATATCTTTCTTTTGAGCATATAGAAGATCATATTTTGTGGGATAATCTATGTATTTCATTTTTTCAGAGGAAAGCTTAGAAATCTCATCTTTTATATTCTCTAAATCCTTTACAGCCTGATGGTATTTCAGCCTTGCTGCTAAGGCTTCACTTTTTTCCTTTTCTAATTGCTTTTCTAGATTTCCAAGAACTGAATGAAAAATTTGAGTAAGGCTTTTTCTTTCAAGCTTCTCCACATCTAAATCTTCCTTCTTCAAGATGGTTTCTAACGGATACATTCTCTGCTCAAGGGACTGTTTTTCCTCTTCAAGCTCTTTAAGCATAGATTTAATTTTTTCTAATCGGTAAATTCCTTCCTGTGCTTTTTTCAATCCTTCATTGATTTGATCATGCATAGATCATTCCCCCTAAAATAATAAATCTTTTTCAAGCCCCACCCTACTTCTCATAATATATGGAAACACTCTGTCTGTCGATAAATGTAATGGGTTTAAATTTAATTATAAGGGAGACTTGGCATTTTTGTAAAATATAAACTCAGCTTTTAAATCAAAATCCCACCTAAGGTGGGCTCGGTTTGCTCTATTTTGTTTTTCCGTTTTTCAAATCTAATTATACCCTTTCCTTATTTAATAATTGGTTCATATGAATCTTTATAAAATTAAATTTTAAACCATCACTGTCTTTGGGGAATACTAACTTTACTTGATAGGTATCCTCATAAATATTTTTCATGGTATCTTTATCTACTCTAAATCTTAAGGTTACATTTTCTTTCTTTTCTCCTAGATCTCTTTCCCCTCTTTGGACTTCAGCAAATTTCAGCTTATCTCCAGCGTATCCTAAGTTATCTTCAGCATATTCATCATACACTGTTACATAATTACCAATTATCCTCTCTTTTTTATCGCTTATATTCAATATAATGGATGTTGGATAATCTGTATAGAATAACTCTATATTGAATGGCCCTTTATGAAATCCTTCTGATGTTATCTCACCATGCTTGTATAAGTTTATAAAAAATTTTAAATCTGAACTGCCCTGGTCATCCACATTTTCTAAGATTTCAAATTGTTCTATTTCAAAGTTAATTCCGTTTATATTAAAAGTTGAAGCATAGTTAACCTCTGTGTACAATTCCTCTCCCCATAGATCTTTATTTAATTGTACAAATCTATAGGCACTTCCTAATATAAATAATACAGCAAAAATGATAATATAGTATTTCTTTTTTTTCATTTAACTTCTCCCTGTACAATTCTGCCATTTTCAATCTTAAAAATATAATCAGATATCTGCTCTAAGCTTGCTTTGTCATGGCTGGCTATTAATATGGTTTTCCCTTTTCTTTTTTGATTTTCTATAATTCCCAGTATCTTTTCTACACTTTCTTCATCTAGCGAATTTGTTGGTTCATCTAATAATATTAAATCTGGGTCTTCCATCAAAGCTTGGGCTATCCCCAATTTTTGTTTCATTCCTAAGGAGTATTGTTTATACTTTCTGCTATCCTTTGGATCTAGTCCAACCAACGTTATTATTTGATCGATATCTTCACTCGTGATGATATCTTTGATCTCTGCAAGCAGTTGTAAATTTTGTTTTCCTGAATAATTAGGCAGAAATCCAGGATTTTCTATAAGTACACCTATGCTTTCTGGAAAAGACATATCTTCATGTAACTTTTTATTGTCTATTATGATTTCCCCTTCAGTAGACATAATTAAGCCACATATTGCTCTAAAGAGCATGGTCTTACCAGAACCATTAATCCCTCGAAATCCATATATTTTCCCTTTATCTAGTTCTAGGTTTATATGATCTAAGACAACGTTGTTTTTTATTTTTTTTGATACATTTTTTATTTGAATATATCCTTTCATATTCCTCTCCTTTTTAATCAGTCTGTTTTTTGAGACACTAACATATCAAATTTTCTTATATAGATGCTACCTATTATCAATACTAATATAAATACTGCTAGGTTATAAACTATTGTATTTATAGGATTGATGGGATACATCCCATCAAAAATATTTTGTCTTAACAGCAAAGAGCCTTGAATAGGTAGCATAAATTGGTTTATATATAAAGAAATTACTAGCATGGAAATATTTATTAGATAAATATAAGCTGGCTTTACTATAAATGAAATCAGCATCTGTAGTATAGACGTGGTAATAGATGCTAGAATATATATGCATAGGGTTAATAAAACAAATTGTATGCCACTATAATTACTTTGTAGGGTAGCTAATATAGATTCCTTAGAGAAATTACTCCACTGAAAAGATAATTCAAACATAGTCGTAGAAAATATCAATAGGATGGCTAATAGAATGAGATAAAAAACCATTACTGTTGCTATCATCCATATCACCTTTGATATCCAAATCCCCCTTCTATGCCCCATTCTTACTATGGCATGGGCTGAATCCTCAGATAAATCATCATAGCAGTAACTTCCTATTAGATAAGTTACATAGATATGAATCAAAATCCAATTCACAGGGAGAGGCAATGCATTATAGTCAATTCCCTTAAATAGACTAAAAAATAAATCTGTAAAGTTTATATCCTTTGAACTCATTCCCAATTCAAATGCTGCACCCTGGATATTCGCTATATTGATCCATATTACAGCTATAAAGATGAAGGTTACCCCTATAAATTTATACTTATTGTTTTCAAACCCAAAGATCAAATCTCGTTTTATTAACTTAGTAAATTTCGTCTTCATCATTATTCCCACTCATCAATAATTTTTTTGTGTTATATACTTCCTCTTTTTTGTATAGCATTCTTCCCATTTCAAATATTAAAAGGGTAATACCCCCAAATTTTAAAATATTTAAAAGTGCAGGGATATAGCTTGCCAGATACTTTATACTAAAACTTATATTTGATAATATGACTGAGCCCTCTTGATTTAAAACTTCTGGAACCAGTATAGTCCATATTGCCATGTATGCAAGGACTTTATTTCCTGTTATCATCTTTATTATTAAAACTATTGAAGCAAATAGGGATAAACCTATAGTATACAGTAAAATCAAACTCATCAGCAGGATAAATGTACTTCCCCATTCCATATATCTCCCTTGAGTAAATAGTAAGCCTACTACATAGCTAAATATAACCAGATACATACTTATCATGAAATTAGTTATTACAATATGTCCTATCACTTGATTCCATATTTTTTCTTTTCTTTCCAATCTCATGATAATATATGTATTCTCTGTAAATTCCAACAGCTTCATTGTGATTATTGTGCAAACTGGAATATACAGAACGCCTTGTCGAAATAAACTTAAATTATTGTATGTTAACTGCAATTCGGAAATATTTAACTCTTTAGAACTCACAAATGAATCTAAAAATATGCTAAAAGTAAATATACAAAAGCAAAAAAGGATAAAAAATCTATTCTTATATAGATTCATTTTGTATAACTTCAATGATTTAAATCCCCTCATCTTTACTTACTCCTTTAGCATATATCATCAAACTGCCTATAAATAAAATGAAAAAAATAATACTAATAGATACTATGTTTATAGGATGCACCGGTTGGTCTGCAATTAAAAACTTAGCTGGCACTAAATGGGGTAGCCCTGCAAGTTCAAACATATGCATTGATATGTATACTAATACAGGTGTAGTAACGACCAACAGTCTATTCTTACAATAGGCTGACACAGCGAGTCCCATGGAGGCAAAGGTTCCGCCAAATATAAATGTCAAAAGGAGATATACACCCACATATAAATACGGATGAAAATAAAATAAGCTGGTAAACATATCTTTTGGCAAAAGACTTGCATCAAATATACTAGGATGAACGGCTGGTAATAGCATCATGAGTATATAAAAATTTAAAATAAGTGGTATGATTACAACAATTCCACCGATAATAAAATTTGTAATATACCTAGATATAAAATAATTCTTTTTCTTAGATCTCGTATATATACTTTTATTAAAGCCACTATGTTTATCTACCCAGTATGAATCAGAATAAGGCAGACTAGCCAATACTGGAAGTAACATAAAGAATAGTAATGTAAAATGGTTGAACCCATCATTACTAATCCATTTCACAAAAGGATTAAAATAGGATGCCCCATCTCCATAATATTTTACTCCAGGAATTACTTCTATATAAATTTGCATCAATGAAAGGAGTGCCCCTATAGCTATTACAATGAGAAATTGTCTATTATATATCGCTCTTTTAAAATCCATTTTCAATAATTTTATCATCTTATCCCACCATTTTTTAGAAAAGAGCTACTTATACTAAAATAAGTCGTTCTTTCCCCTCTAGTATTCTATATAAAAGCCTTATAAATTTATTTACCGTGCACACACGCATATATTAACATAGATTATGTAAAAAAATTGTCAAAACATATCCTCAAATTAAGAATGCTGTTGGAGGAGGCACCCCATCATGTTGAAGAAATCATAAGCTTTAGCAAGTTGATATCCATACGCTATTATGTCAAAAGCTTAAATCATCATTAATGATATCAAAAATAGATTGAGGAGATAGTGAATAATTCAAGCTTGACCCCATTTCTCATGACGATAAATCGAATTGCGGAAGTTCCTTAATTATGCTATATTGTACCTGTAGATGTTATTTTATTCACATAATATGACATGGATTGGGGACTAAAAAATGAAAGAGCGCTTTAACCTTGAATACCTAAACACATTTGTTATCGCGGCTGAGACAGGAAAATTTAATGTCACGGCAGAAATGGTATATCGCTCTCATTCTTCCGTCAGTATGCAAATCAAAAAATTGGAAGAGCAGATTAATATGCCACTTTTCATTCGAAGCAAAGACACTTTAACGCTTACTAAAGTCGGTGAAACTTTATATAGCTATGCACGGCAAATTCTTGATTTAAACGATTCTGCATTTAATTCACTAAACCACTCTGATTGGAAGGGCTCTCTTACCTTTGGGGTTCCAACGGATTATGCAGATTTTTTTATCCGCTTTGTATACCCCAAACTTCAGGAAGAATATCCGGATTTCAACCTTAAAACCATATGTTCCAGGAGTCGTGAACTGCGCAATGATATCAAAACCAATCATATAAATGCAGCTATGGTTGCAATGGAGCCCCAATATTCGGACGATATATTTCTATGGGAAGAAGAACTCTGTTGGGTAAGTTCCAAAGATTTTATATATGAAGCAGATTCCTATCTGCCCATTGCTCTTTTCTCTGATAATTGTATCATTAATAATCATTCTTTATATTGCCTAAAAAAAACCAATATTAATTTTAAAATCGTATTTACAAGTACAATGATGGATAATATTGCAAGCTGTGTTAAAACAGGAGCAGCCATTTCTCTCCTGCCTAAGTCTCTAATCACTGACGAATTTCGAATTCTTCCACTGGACTTTCTCCCTTGCCCATTTACTTTAAAGATAGGTTTAACCTGGGGAGAAAATGCTGATTTTGCCATGTTGGATTTCATAAAAAAAACCATTATTAATAGTTTATAAAATCTATCACAAAAGCCAGTACATATCCTTCTATATGCACTGGCTTTATATACTGCTAATTATCATATATTATTAGATACTACCAAATATCACCTACTGTGAATCCTTCCGGAAATGGATCTGTCTCCTCTAGTACATATTGACTGTAGCCATAAATCCACGCCTGTCCTCCAATGGTGGGAACAATTGCCTTACGTCCATGAATTTCTGTTTCTTCCACAGCGTGTCCTGTAAAGATAATTCCCAGAAGCCCTTCACGTCTGAATGGTTGATTCAATGCTAACTCTCCTTTGGCATGTTTTACTGCCATTAGTGCACAGGTTCCTGTTCCGCATGCACATCGATCCAAAGCACCTGTCCATGTCTCTGGTTTATCAAAATCAATCTCTCCTGTAAATACAGTATTTACACTTTTCCAGTCTGCGTTTGGATTATCCGATGGTCCATGTAATTCAGAAATAGTAATCCCAATTCCAGGATAATCCGGATGTTCTACTGAAAGTTGCTCCTGGGCAGCTTTCATACATAGGGCAGATACCTTTGCAATTTCTTTCCCCATCTCTGGAACCAATTTTAATCCTTCAAACTGTCTTACATCAATCAATACATAGAACATTCCGCCCCATGCAACATCTACTTTCACTTTACCAAGATGAGGTACGTCAATTTCTTTGTCTAAATATACAGGGAAAGCTGGTACATTTGAAAAAGTAACCTGTGTTACTTTACCGTCCTTACAGTCTGCTTTAATTCCAATAAGACCAGCCGGAGCTTCCAAATAAAATTCTGTAACCGGTTCTTCCATAGGAATCATTCCCGTCTCAAGAAGTGCAGTTGCCACAGAAATAGTATTTCCACCGCTCATCATTGGATATTCTGTCTGTTCCATGATAATATATCCAGCTTTTGCCCTAGGGTCCTTTGCTGGTACAATCAGGTTACAGCAAAGAGGCGGATATCCCCTTGGCTCTCTAAGCATAAGCTTTCTAAACTGGTCATCATTGTCCCGCAACCAATTAGATTGTTCATATACTGAATCTCCGGGAATTGTAGGTATTCCGCTAGTTACTACCCTCATTGGCTCACCACAATGGGTTTCTACTGCATTAAACATTCTTTTAAATGCCATGGTCCCATTTCTCCTTTTTATATTTATTATTTTTTAAGGTTTTAGAGAATAATATTTCAATAATTAATACAGCATGGGCTAAAATAGCCGGACATAAAATATTTTCTTATAAATATTGATATTTTCCCCATCCACATTCACTCCATTGTATTTCACAATTTATATTGTTTCTGATTTTTTCTTGCAAGGGATAAAATTCCAACTCCTGCACAAATGGCAACTGCAATCATTGCTGACATATACACAAAAACCATTTTATATGCCTGTTCAGCTGGATATCTATCCAACCATCCACCGACCTGTGAAAACATGAAGGCATCTGGACTAAACCCAATGGCGGATATAATTCCAATGGCCGTTCCTGACAGGGCCTTGGATATTCTTGCTTCATTCATCGTGGCATAATAAACGCCTCTGACTCCGCTTACAAAAAAACCAATGGCCATTACCAGCAAAATAATAATAAGCGGAGATCCTTTTGTGGGATATAAAAACATGGCCACTGAACATGTAATCAAAATAATCAGTCCAATAATGGACATTTTCGTAGAAGATTTTATTTTATCCGCCACCATTCCAAAAACAGGCATTGCCAAAAGTCCCAATCCATACTGTCGAAAAATTGCTACACTTCCCACCGTTGCACTGGATATTCCATATACCTCACTCATATAAGGGGTTGTATAGGACTGCAATGCAAAGACAGAATATGTACCAAATATCAGTATTGCTACCAGCCACAATCCCGGTGACTTTAGCAATTCTACATAATCTTGCTTGCGAATTACAGTCTTTTCTCCATATTCATCCTGTACATCAACAATTAACAGATATGCAAGAATACCTGCCACAAAATAACAGATTGCATAATATAACAATACCACTCTGTATCCTGTCCTTGCCACTGCAAGGTTCTCCATAATCGCCAAAGCTATAAAGGGTAAAATTACACCAAATAGCGACCTCATGCCTTCTGAAAATCCATAGTATTTTCCCTGTCCTTCTTTCCCGCCTAAGATACGAACAATTCGAATATAAGCGGCCCAGAATATGAGAGTGCCGTCTAAAGCCAGTGCAACATGGATAAATAAAAGAACATAAAACGGCGGATAAGTCATATACCAAAGGGTAAGCAATCCTCCAATGAAACATGACAAAGTGACCAATTTTTTCGAACTAATCCTGTCTGCAAGAAAACCGCCAAAAAAATATCCTACCATACTGGCAATTCCTACTGCACTTGACAACAATCCAAGCTGTGCATTATTAATTCCTAAAACTTGAAGTACCTGTTCATAAAATACTTCTCTTAAATATGTAACTTTATAGACGCATCCACCAAAGAACGTGAGCATAGCGATAATTGCGTACTTTCTTTTTGTTGATAAAACCGATAAACTCGTATTTACAGACATACATCTCATCCTATCTGTTCTTTTTATAAAGAATTAGATTCTGATACAAATATGCCAGAACCTAATTCTTTTATTCAGCTTTCATCACTATTTTGCAGTAACATCCAGCACGATCTTACCAACCAGCGTCTTAGACAGAAATGCTTTCTGCGCTTCAACAATATCTTTCAAAGCAAATTCTTTCGCTACAATAGGTCTAATTTTGCCCTGCTCAATGTAACTAATCAAATTTAAGAAAGACTCTCTGGATTGATAAGTACTTCCAAACAGACTAAGATCTTTTAGATAGAGATTACGTACATCTAACTCTACCATTGGTCCACCGATAGCGCCTACAACACCATATTTCCCACCTTTTTTCAGGATTTCCAAAAGTTCTGGCCACTGTTCTCCGGCAACCATATCCAATACAACATCAACTTTCATCTTACCGATTTTTTCCACATAGCTTTCGCCTCTGAGTACGATCTCATCAGCACCGTATCCTTTTACTCGCTCTACCTGATCCGATTCACAAACTGCAATAACCTTTGCCCCTCTGATTTTAACGAGCTGAACCAGTGCAGATCCAACTCCCCCTGATGCCCCTGTAACTAGAACTACATCCTCCTTCTTTACACCTACTCTATGGACAAGATTCTCAGCCGTTCCATAAGAACAGGAAAATGTAGCTAATTCTTTATCTGACAAATCCGAATGGATAACAAAGGCTTCTTCTGAAAGAGCTGTTGCATATTCAGCAAATGTTCCATCACATTCAGAACCAAATGTAATACATTCTATACCATTTTCACTGGATGGTGCTGGCTGTACACTGCGGATGATAACTCTTTCCCCAATTCTATCTTGGCTTACGCCTTGGCCAACTGCTACAATTGTGCCGCTTCCGTCTGCCCCTTGAATTCTTGGAAATGCCATTGCCTGCCCAAGCCATGAACCATCATCTTTTACATCCTCTTTAAATCCTATTGCTCCCCCTGCATTTGTTTCCTTTTTAACACTCTTAGAATACCAGCCAATACGTGTATTAACATCTGTATTATTTACTGCAGCAGCACCAATTTTCACCAATACTTCTCCTGGCTTTGGTGTAGGAACATCAATATCTGTACGATATTCCAACTTATCAAATCCACCATTTCCAGTTAAATATACGCCACACATTTTTTCAGGTATTGCGCTCATAAGAATATCCTCCTCAATAATTATAATGATTAATCTTTTAAATGAACTCACATTGATCTTTTGACTAAAATATCCAAAACTTTGCGCAAATTTTTGGGTTTTTATATGCTGTCAATGTTAATTCCATTATAAAATAACATTGTTAAAAATCAATCAAGTCAAATTGAATGTAACATTCAAAAACTTTGAACACTTAAACCATAAATATGTGGCATAGTTTTTTAATACTGCTTTCTTTTTATTGGTGATTTATGCCATCTTCTCTCTGTCTTCCCCCAGTCAACATCCTATTGTATGCCTTTGGACTTTTGATTGCATAAGCCATGGGTCATCTAGACCCTTAAGCATAAAATAGCAAAAATAATAGGGGGCAGGCTTGAATACTATACAAGCTTGCCCCCTAAAGGTTACATCTTTTGCAATTTAGGTGAGTTCATAAAAAATCCTTCTATTTTTCTATTGTTTTCATCCTTATTAAAGACTACAGTAACAATGACATTTTCCTTTTCATTAGTATATTGGGTATTATATATTACCCGAATCAAGTTTTTATCCACATCCTCTGTGGTTAACATCTCCTTGGAGCCTTCTTGGTAGTCTCCAATAATGTCCTTTAGGGCTACCATTTGAGTATCAAATATTTCCTCAGATAGCTCGCTTTGCATTTTATCGCTTAAATCTTTGACAAATTCTTGGTAATTCTCTTGATTAATAGCGATTAATATATTTTCTGCCATGGGATCCGCAAAGGCTTGAATATCTGTTGTGTCCTGCTCTTTCTTTTGACAACCTATAGAAACCAAAAGAATAAAGATCATAAGAAGTATTAGAAAACCCCTCTTCTTTCTTGTCAATTCTCCCTCTCCTCTCATATAAATAAATTCTCATCAAATTTCCCCTTAAAACTAAGGGTAGTGACCAGTAGGATTATTGTCCATAGGACTAAATATCCCCAAAGAAATAATGGGTTTCTTATCCATAGGATTGGGGCATCCACCAGGGTATGAGCCACGAGGGCATAAAGGAAATAGATGATTTTTTTCTTCTTTATCCCGTACAATACTAGAAAGGTAAGTCCCACATGTATGGTCATGGCAAGTAATCTCTCTACACCAGCTAAAAGAATATTCTTATAGGAAAGCATCTGTAGGGTACTGGTACCCGTAGTAAATTGAGTGATACATTCTTTTATATAAGGCACGCCTACTAAAAGTATAGCCTCTATCCCCCCATGGCCCACTCCAAAGGCAAATCCCTTAAACCAGGTGATTCTTTCCCTTAGGAGGGTTCTCATAGCTAGGAATCGTCCTCCCTCTTCAAACAAAGCAGCAGTAAATCCCAAAAACAATCCTAATATCCAGGTGTTGGATGCAATATGAACAATATACCAAGGTCTGAAATTTAGATAATTCAGGGCAGGAATTCTTATGAGAATTTGGGTTATGAAAAAGGTCAACCCACCTACTAAGGCCCATTTTAATGTTTTCCTATCCCTTCGATATAGCCGCCACACCACTATTATAGGTAAAACTATTGAGATAACAATGGTGATGAAGACTGAAATCATAACAAGTATACTCATAACTCCTTCCCCCTTTTATTTTCTTTAATGCTTTTTTAGCTTTTCCTTGATGCTCTTGGTAAAATCTCTTTTTTTCTCTGGTAAAACATTTAAGCGTAAATACTTAGCAAGTAAGTATTTCTGATAAAGAGTCTTTTTTCGGTCCACCCTCAAAATCAATGTTCTTTTGGAAAAAATCTTTTCTCCCCAATCAAAATCTTCAATCTCTTTCCATTCTAATACGCCATTTTCCCCGATGATTCCTCCCTGGGCAATGCCCTTTTTTAGAGAGCCATAGTAGATAAGATCCATAAGTGTAACTAAAGCTAAGAGAATTAAGGGAAGTAGTGTAGAAAGATTCATCTCAAAATTTGCAGGATATTTTTTTGCCAATAAATAAAATATTAAAGAAAAAAGAAGGAGGGACAAGAGATGATCTTCTTTGAAAAAAGAGGTTTCTGCTTCTAAAATAATCTCTCCGCATTTCTTTCTTTTTCTTATGCTATTGATGATCCCATAAGTGGTTCTACAAACTTGTATAATAACGATAATATGAATAATTAAAAAATATTCCTCCAATACATACACCCCTTGTCTTTTGTCAAATTATATCTTTCCTCTGCCTATTGTCCCCATTGAATTAGGATTTTAATTTTTGAAGTTTAATTCCAAGGACAGATTGATTATCTATTATTATATTACAAAATATTCTTTCTCCCCAAACAATATCATAAAATTACTTACTATATCATGGAATTTTAATTTTTTTCTTACGCTGTCTAGATTTTATGAAGAACTACTTGACATTACATAGTAGTAGGTATACCCTATTAGTAAGATCTATTATGCAATACAAAGTAGGTGAATAAGTGGCGAAAACTACACAGATGCTAAAGGGATTGTTGGAAGGATGCATATTGAGAATTGTTAGTCGATATGAAACCTATGGATATGAGATTGTAGAGAAGCTTATGGAATATGGTTTTCAAGAGATTTCTGAAGGAAGTGTCTATCCTATTCTCATCCGGCTAGAAAAAAGGAAACTACTTCGCTCAGAGATGAAAAAATCTCCCCTAGGTCCCATGCGAAAATATTATTACCTAACAGAAGATGGCCATAAGGAATTAAAAGAATTTATTAATTCTTGGAAACATATTAAAGAAAATGTTGATCATGTATTGGAGGAATAGGTAATGTTTTTAGAATGGAAATTAAAAACAATCCGGCTGCAAACCCAAAAGAAATTAAACAAGAGAAATCTGTCTTTATATAAGAGTATGATTTCTTATATGAAGAATAGTGATTTGAGAAATATCGAGAGAGAAGAAATCCTGCAGCAAATTATGGATATGTTATTACAAGCCCAACAAGAAGGAAAGCCTGCAGAAATGATTATTGGAGAAGATTATGAATTCTTTTGTCAATTCATCATTAATGAGGTTGAAGATAGCAAAAGTATACTTTATCGGGTGTTAAACTTTATCCAAAGATATTTTGTATGGATGTTAATTTTTCTAGGAGTATTCACCCTCATAAATTCTATAGACAGTGGTGTCATCAGCCTTCAAATTACAATGAATCAGCTCTATCTCTCTAACATTTTTTCATTAATCCTCATTCCTTTTACACGAAAGTCCAAACGGAATGCATTAAATGTTCCCTTGCATCCCAGATTACCTTTTGTTAGAATCAATATCCATAGAGACAGTACTGAATACCCCTTAGGAATTTTAATCCTTATCGCTATGTTTCTAATGTTTTTAATTCGAACTATTTTTGGTGAAGATGTTTTCCAATACTCCTTCTATCTGCATCAATATCTTCCTTACATCCTTGGAATGGTTGTTGCTATTATTGTGGTAGAAGTATATAAAAGAATTGTTGATTAAAACCCTAAAATTGTTATTGTATGGTCACAAAAAATAAAAAAGGAGAGGTTTTGTATTGAGCTCAATTGTAGAAGTGAGAGATTTATGGAAAAAATATGATGAGGACTGGGTGCTTAAAAATATTCATCTTGAAATAAACAAAGGAGAAATCCTAGGAATTATTGGAGAAAATGGCGCGGGGAAAAGTACTTTAATTCAGCATATACTAGGGCTGATAAAACCAACTAAGGGAGAGATTCTTATTCATGATGTGCCTATTGCTAAGGATGAGATTTCTGCTAAAAAATCCCTATCCTACATACCGGAGCTACCTCTTTTGTATAAGGATCTTACGGTGTGGGAACATCTGAAATTTGTAGCCATGGCCTTTGAAATGGAGGAAAATGAGTTTGTCCATAGAGGGACAAATCTATTGAAAAGGTTTGGAATATGGGAGAAGAAAAATATGATTCCCTCAAACTTCTCTAAGGGAATGAGACAAAAAGTAGCTGTTTGCTGCGCCCTCATCCATGATGCAGATATTTTATTGATTGATGAGCCTTTTACAGGCTTGGATGTCAGAGCCGTTCGGGATTTAAAAACAATTATTGCTGATTTACATCAAGAGGGAAAGACCATTATTATCGCTACGCATATTTTAGATGCCGCAGAAAAAATGTGTGAAAGATTTATGATTTTGCGAAAGGGAGAAATTCTAGCCAAGGGCAGTCTTCATGAGATAAAACGACAAACAAAGCTGGCTCAAAATAGTAGTCTGGAAGATATCTATTTTGCTCTATGGGAAGGAGGAGATCAAACCCATGAATAAAGCCTATATTTTTCTCCTTAAAAAGCGTTATAAGGGTAAGTGGAATAAATTTAGAGATAAACTAGACTATTATTTAGACTTTAGTCTCGTGTATTTGATATTCTTAGGCTTCTTCTTTATTCTGTTTTATAGAAGTATATGGAATAATCCACCAGTGATTTTACAGGGAGTGGCTACTCTATTCGGCAGCATCCCTCTAAACTTTGGATTGACGATCTCTATACTATTACTTCTTCAATTTGCCATTAAAGGGTTAACTACTCCTCCCATGCACTATAGTACTGGAGATACCTATTTTTTATTTTCTCTGCCTATTCCCCGGATACAGTATATATTTTTGGAATGGTTTTTACAGCATCTAAAAAATCTCTTTATTGTTCTAGCCCTTTCTATTATCATTGCCCCAATATTTCATATATTGTATCCCCATGAATGGCTTAAACAAACTATGGTGATTCTATCCCAAATAGGAATGCTAGGTATCTGTATGATCAATTTTCAGTGGCTTTCTTTTCATCTCCCCCCAAAAATAAAAAGATTAATTCTACTATTTTTAAAATATGTAAAAATATTTTCTTTTACTCTTTTGGGTATTGTCCTATTGTTCCAGATATGGATGGTTTATTTTGCTAAGAAATCATTGCTACCTATGGGAGAATTTGCCCCTAGGGAAGTTTTCTCTGTCCCCTTGGATTTTAATTATTTCCCTCTACTTTTGTTGGTCACTATAATTTCTATCATTTTTTCTATTGTCCTTATGAAAAGTACAGCGTTGGAATATCTCAAGGAGGCAAGTAAACATCAAAACCAGATTAAAACCTTAAATAGCTTAGGAATGACAGGAGAGGCAAAAAAGCTAGGTAAAAGGAAGGATAAGAAGGAAAAAAGATACTTTCTCTCCATACCAGGCTATTATAGAAATTCTAAAATATTTCTTTGGAGAAATCTATCCCAATTCATTAAACAACCTGGACAGTATTTATTTCCCTATGGAATATATTTGTTCTTAAGCATTGGCGTTATTTTTTCCACAAAGGGGAATCCCATGTCCCTTCTTCTTATTTTCTATTTCCTATATATTCTAGGACAAAGCATGTTGTTCCCCTTACAAGAACATTATGAAGCCAATTATTTTCTATCTTCCTTTCCTATAAGGTCAGTGAGTATGTTAAGGGGATATCTATTGTTGCCCTTTATTTTATCCACTCTCATGGGTCTTCTGATTCTAGGGGTAGGGGGATGGCTACTTAAGGATTTTAGGATTGTTCTAGTGTTGGCTATTGTCCTTCCTTTCTTCTCCTATTACACCCTATTGACCGCCATGAGGAATGTACTAGAGGAAATTTATGTCATTGTCCATGGAAACAAGACATTACACATGGAGGCTATCCTACTATTGCAAGGAATTGCTCCTATTGTTATCTCCTTTGTGTTGCTCAATAAGGGTATTCCCTTGATTGCCGTAATATTGGGAACGGCTATAGTGTATTTATTGATATCTAGGGAATTAGAAAAAAGCGTAATTTATCCTCTGCAAAAAGTATTTCATAAGTATTGTTAGTCAAGAACCAGAACAGACCTTTTCTTTCTTTATTGTGATCAAAAAGGCCTGCTCTGGTTCTTTATTAAAATATTCTATATCTTATTTTTTGATATTAATAAGTTTTATTTTTCTATACAATTGATTGATGATATTATACTAACTATAAGATATCATAATTCGCCTATATAAAAAATCTATACTACCCCTATACAAAAATATATCTTATATAGTTTTATATTAAATCAGATGTATATCATTAAAAAATAATTAATCACTACCTTAAAACAAACAACAGATAGTTATTGACATATGTCATCAATGGAGTATAATGGGAATTATAAATGACATATGTCACAAACTTTAGGAAGATGAGTGATATACCTAAAATGGAAAAGGAGGTATAATTTTTTGTAATCGTTTAACTCGTTAAGTAATTTACTAAAAGGGAGGAAAGTTATGTTAAGTACATTTGATTATTTCAAACCACATAGTTTTGAAGAAGCAATAGGATATCTAGAAAAAAATGATGATACTAAAATTTTAGCGGGTGGTACTGATTTAATGATACTACTACGTCGAAATATAGAAAATTGTCAACATATTCTAGATATTAAAGGTATTCCTGACACCAAAAAATTTGAATATATTCCTGGTGAAGGGTTGTCTATTGGGGCAGCAGTAACGGCAAACCAAGTTGCCAATTCTCAAATTATTCGTAAAAAGTATACAGCCCTTGCACAGGCAACTGATTCTTTGGCTTCCTATCAATTAAGAAATAGAGCAACTTTAGTAGGAAATATATGTAACGCTTCCCCCGGAGCAGATTTAGCGGCTCCACTTTTGATTTTTAACGCCAAAGTTCATATTATTGGTCCCCAAGGGAAACGCATAGTCCAAATGGATAAGTTTTTTACTGGCGTAAAGCAAACAATTCTAGAAAAAGATGAGATAGTTATGGAAATATTCATTCCTGAGATAGAAGAAGGAGATGTAAGTATATATCTAAAACAATCCCGTATCAAAGGTCATGATTTGGCAACCGTGGGCTCCGCTATACGATTAACAAAGGACAAAAAACCTTTTATTGCTTTATCAGCAGTAGCTCCTACACCTATACGCCTTACTGAACTTGAGGGGAAAATTATGTCTAAAGGTTTAACATTAGAACTGGCTAACTGGGTAGGAAAAGAAATTCCTAATCATATTCATCCAATTTCTGATGTCCGCTCATCTAAAGATTATCGCTTACATGCATCAAGTGTTTTAGTTAAAAGAGGCTTGATGGAACTTTTAGAAAGGGGGATTGAGTAATATGTGTGATAAACATAATCAAAATAACTGCTTTGAACATATTCCTTCGGGCTTACCACCTATTACAGTAAATTGCATTGTAAATGGGGAAAAAGTTCATGCTGTAGTAGATCCCACTATGACCCTGCTTAATTTTTTGCGTTTAGAGTTAAAACTCTTTGGCACCAAAGAAGGTTGTGGTGAAGGTGAGTGTGGAGCTTGTACTATTATTATGAATCGTGAACCTGTTAACTCATGCCTAATTTTGGCTGTAGAAGCTGAAGGGGCAAATATTCTAACTGTAGAAGGCCTAGCCAATGACAATGAAATCTCTATCCTTCAACAAGAATTCATTAAAAAAGATGCCCTACAATGCGGATTTTGTACTCCTGGTATGCTCATGTCAGCACGTGCTTTATTGGATAGACAGCCTGACCCTAGTATAGAGGAAGTGCAAGAAGCCCTTGCGGGGAATTTCTGTCGTTGTACAGGATATATTCCAATCATTGATGCGGTATTATCTGCAGCCAAAAGGGAAAGAGAGGAGTTGAAATAATGAATGAAAAACAATATAAGCATATTGGTAAATCTTATGATAGAAAAGAAGCGCAGGAAAAGGTAACAGGTCAAGCAATCTATGTTCATGATATGGAGCTACCTGGTATGCTTTATGCAAAGGTTCTACATTCTCCCTATGCCCATGCGGAAATAGTATCTATTGATACATCTGAAGCAGAGACACTCTCTGGCGTAAAGGCAATTGTTACAGGGACAGATGCACCTTACCTAGTTGGATTATATATGGTGGATAAAAACATCATAGCCAGAGATAAGGTAAGATACCAAGGTGAAATCGTTGCCGCTGTTATCGCAGAAAATGAAATTGTTGCAGAGCGTGCCATTTCTTTAATTAAGGTGGAATACAAGGAATTACCTATTGTTCATAATGTCGATGAGGCTCTAGAGGGAAAAGTCCTAGTTCATGAAAAACTTCATACTTATGAGCATATGGAAGGGGTATTCTTTCCTCAAGCTCATACCAATATAGCAAGTTGGAATAGAACCAAAAAAGGAGATACAGAACAGGGATTTGAGGAAGCAGATTATATATTTGAAGATGAATTTTCTGTTCCTGCCGTGGCCCATGTTCCAATGGAAACCCATGTGGCCATTGCTCAAGCAGATCCCTACTCTAATAAGGTTAAAATATGGTCATCTGCACAGTCCCCTTTTGCAGTACGTCAGCTTTTGGCCAAATCTTTAGGAATACCTAAAAGTGATGTTCATGTTATCGTTCCCTATATCGGCGGTGGATTTGGAGGAAAAGCAGGGGTTCATCTTGAACCACTGGTAACTATTCTTTCCCGAGCTGTCAAAGGACGTCCAGTGAAGTTAAAAGCCACTCGAGAAGAGGAATTTAATTTACTTCCTACCCGTGCAGGAATGAGAAGTAGATTTAAAACTGGAATCAAAAAAGATGGTACGATAACTTCTATGATTGTCTATCATGATTGGGATAGCGGTGCATATGCAGACTATGGGGTAAACGTTGGAAAAACAGCAGTTTATTCTGGTGCAGGCCCCTATGTAATCCCCAATATAGAATTACATTCTCGTACTATTTATACCAATAAGGTATTTAGTACAGCCTATCGTGGATTTGGTCATTTAGAAACCCATTGGGCAGTAGAAAGACATATGGATATTGTTGCACAGAAAATAGGAATAGATCCCTATGCGTTCAGACTGAAAAACTTACTGCGTCCAGGAACAACTACCATAAGTGGTGAATTAGTATATCCAACTACTGGAGATCCAAAGGCTTGTTTAGAAGCAGTAGCAAAGGAGATTGGTTGGACAGGACGTAAAACTGAAGAACAGCGCCAAGTGGAAATAAAATCTGGAAAAATACGTGGAAAAGGCTTTGCAATGTTACAAAAAGCACCAGCTATGCCTAGCTATACCTCTACTGCTGCCATCATGCAAATGGATGAAGATGGACATGTAAAGGTTATGATTGGAGCTGTAGATATGGGACAAGGTGCTAATACGATAATGGCCCAGGTAGCCGCTGAAGAATTACGTATACCCATAGAAAACATTGAAGTGGTGTGGAATGTTGATACCGACAAACATCCCTATGATTGGAATACCGTTGCATCTAAATATACATTCATGGGTGGTAATGCTGTACGAAAAGCTGCAAAAAATATGGTTAATCAAATGAAGGAAGTGGCAGCCCAAGTTTTGAGATGTCATCCAGACGAATTGACCCATGGAGATGGAGAAATTTACCACACCCATCATACCCATAGGCGCATTCCATATACCCAATTGGCAATGGGTTATGTTTATGAAAATGGTAATGGTATTGGCGGACCGGTAATCTCCCATGGAATTTATATGGCAAGTGGTTTAACAAACCCACATCCTGAAACAGGTCAAGGTAGGCCAGGTCTGGTATGGACATTTGGTGCCCATGGTGTAGATTTAGAGGTAGATATTGAAACAGGTGAAATACACATTTTCAAGATTGCATCTGCTTTTGATATTGGAAAGGTTATCAATAAAAAATTAGTTGATGGTCAAGTATTCGGAGGAATTATTCAGGGAGTAGGTTCAGCTATCGTCGAGGGATATAAATTTAATCAAGACGCAAGACTACTTAATCCTTCCTTTACCGATAATAAAATACCTACTGCTAAGGATATTCCAGATGAAATTGTTCCCATCTATATAGAAGATCCTGAAACAGCTCAAGTTGATGGTCCTTATGGGGCTCGCGGTATTGGTGAACATCCTATGATTTCAGTGCCCTCTGCAATAGGAAATGCTCTTTATGATGCACTGGGAATCAATTTTTATAAATTACCCTTATCTCCCGAAAACGTAGCTTTAATGATCGGAAATAACAAAAAATAAATCCTCAAACTACTAGTAAAACAAAGTAATATCATACAAGCTAGAGGCGTTGTCTTGTTCTAAGGAATCTTGGTTTCTATAAATATAAACTGGCAACGTCCCTAGTTATACTATCTTATTATTTTAGATGGGAGATCTTGAAAAATGCAAGGGTTTAATGAAAACAAAGTGAAAAAAAGTGATTTAGCAGCGATAATTGTTGCTGCAGGCTATTCTTCTAGAATGAAAAAATTTAAGCCCCTATTGCCCTTAGGTCATACCACCATTATTGAAACAGCCATTGATGGTTTCTTACAGGCAGGGATTGACCATATTATCGTGGTTATAGGCTTTAAAGCCCATGAGCTAAAACCTATTTTAGAACAAAAAGGAATAAAATGGGTATACAATGATCAATACCATGAAGGCATGTACTCATCTATTCTGGCAGGCATAAAATCTCTTTCTAAGCAATCAAAAGGCTTTTTTCTATTGCCTGCTGATATTCCCCTGTTCAAAAGCAAAACCATTGATCTCTTATATCAAGTTTATAGCCAAAATGATGATCATATTGTATACCCTGTACATCAGGGAAAAAAAGGTCATCCCCCATTAATTCCCTCCACATTATTCTCAGAGATTCTACAATATAATGGTGACGGCGGACTAAAAACTTTATTAAATCAACATAAGAATAAATCATTATATATGGAGGTACAAGATGAAGGAATACTATATGATGCAGATACACCTAAGGATTATCTCACCATTTTCAATAAACATTGTCCTTTGACTTCTCTAAGTGATAAATAAGATAGAAAAAAGGCCCTTGGGCCTTTTTTCTATCTTATTTATTGTTCTTCTACCAACATATTCGGTATAGAATAATACCCCTCTCTGCCAAATATAATATTATTTCGACTGATTCTGGTATATACTCCTGCAAATTTTTCGTTGTACATGATAACACCGATATTGAGTTTAAAATCTCTTACCTTTAGCTGGCCCTCTTCAAACTGTACGAAGGGTCTGGTATAGGGATCAATAAATTCTTGATATAAAAATCCCTTTTCCCAACAGTCACCTGCAAGTTTTTCCCAACCCTCTTGGTCAAAGTCTCGTCCGGTATTGACGCCTTGGGAGGCAAAGGAATCTATGGGCTTTAAGATATATTTATCCTTGTGCTGTAATACTTCTTTAAGGATTTTTACATCTCCCTCAAACTCTTTGGTGATGGGAATATGATTTTTGATTAGGTTTCTTTCTTCCTCTGTCAAAAATTCCAAAGTATCCTCCTCATGGAGGATTTTAAAGATAATTTTGTTGTGCATGATTTGAGAACGTAGGGAACCTATAACACAAACTGCTCCATCTTTATAGGCTGCAATTAGATCAAGAATTTGGTCACTTTTTTCTATAAACTCTGCGGTGACAATTCTTCTATAGATCATATGGATTTGTGTATCCTGATGATAGAGTTTGCCATTCACATATTTTAAATCTCTAGCCTCCACGACTTCTGCTTGATGGCCTCTTTTGATATAGGCCTTTTTAATCTCTTCAAATTCGGCAGTTATCCCCGTTTCCATAAAATCCACAATGGCAATATTGGGTTTCTCCACTTTTGTATGAAAATGGCTATAGGTCTTTAAGCTCTCCTCTACCCATTGGTCAACCAGTTCAAAATAGTCAATCTTGTATCTTTCCTGCATGATGTTCATGGCTTCTGATTCTAATAGGATATTGGAAAATATATTGTCTTCATTCATGCCCGATGTTCCATCGGTATTCACTTCAATGAATTTGAATTTGTCCCCTCCCCCATAGAAAAGATCATATCTTCCTATGGGCACATTGATATCATAGCCCGGGTCTACTAATATGAGTTCTTCTAAGAGTTTGGGATATTTAAATTTTTCTCTGTATTGAGGAGATTCTATATATTTTTGGGTAACTTTATTGGCTATAGAAAATAAAGTAGCTCCTATTTTATTGAACTTATCTACATCCTCTTGGGTAAAAAACATAGGCTGATACAAAAAGGGAATGGGTTTTCCCTTGTATTTTGCATTGGATTTTGCTACCTTTTCCATAGCTTTTTTATAATCTTCATGATATTTTTCTGGATTTTCTTTGATGATTTCAATATATTCTTCTGTTATGCTTTGTCCATTCACCTTATTCCACCTCAATTAATTTATTCAATGTACACCACTCTATAGCTTCCTTCTTGCCCAAGGATTGTTTTTCTTGGGTTATGGCATAGGGGTTTTTCTTCATTTTTAGCATATCCTCTAAAGGTTGGAGATATTTTCTTTCTTGTTCTGCCAAACCTGTTTTTGCTACCTCTAAAAGCCAATTTCCCCGATCATAAACTGTTTCACCCTTTAGCTTGCCATCTAATCCTTTTTCAATAATGTCTTGTTTTGCCCGTTGAATATCTTCTTCAGTAATGCCTTTTACATAATCATAAGCTTTTTCTACATTGTCTTCATTATATAGTACGCCTTTCCATAGAGCCAGTACAGAGAGATTTAAAGGGTAGGGAATAGAGTCCATCATTCGTATTTCCACATATTTTTTAGTTCTTACATCGGGAAAAACCATAGTTAAGATATGCTCTAATTCATCCTCAGTATAGTTTTCTGGGTCAAAAACTTCCTTTGCTAATTTATTTCCTGTAAAATGCAAGGTTTTACCATCGTCTACAAAAATAGGAGGATGATTTAGGATGTACTGTGCATATTTTTCATAACCAAATTCTGGATCAAAAGTTCCCTCTACTACCCCTGATCTATCATTGTCGCAGTTTTCCCAGATTAAAGTTCTTACATTATGCTTTGGCCATTTTTCCCCCTCAAAATAAAAGGCATTATCAAATAGGGCAAACATCACTGGTCCAAAGGCATTGGTAATCCTAAATTTCTTTACATAGTCTTCCTCTGACTTGTAATCCATGGCAATTTGTAGAGAAGCTGTACCCTTCATCATATTATGGGCATGACTCCCCTTGGTTTTAAAATAATTAAACATATAGTCATATCTTTGCTTGGGTAATATTTTAATATCCTCTATTTGGGTTTCAGGATGATAGCCCACGGCAATGAGGTATTGATTTTTTCTTTCTAAAATAGGTATAATTTGTCCCAAAAATTCAAAGTATACTTTTTCTATGCCCATAATATCTTTTTGGGGTTTCATGCTAAATTCAAATTGGCTGCCCGGTTCCAGGGTGATGAATTTATCGTCCTTGCTTAAACCTAATATATATTCTCCCTCATAATATCCTTCCCATCCTAGGGCCTCTAATTCTTTTAGGGTATCTCTTACACCATTTTCATCAAAATAATTGATGGTCTTTAAAGTCTCTTTGTCTATAATAAAGTGCTCAAACTCTATACCCATTTTAAAATCCTTTACGTCTTTTTCATTTTTTCTAAAATAAGTTGCAATCTCTTTTACTTGTTTACTATAATCCATCATTTCTTCTCTCCTTTATGGCACTTTATACCTTTACAATATTATTTGAATTATCTCCTACTACAATACCCTTTTATAGCGATTATAAAAGGGCTATTTAAGAATATTTTAATAGGCCAACAAAGCATTTTGATCTAGCTATTTTATATAGAGCTCAAAGGGCTTTTATACAATCTTCTATTTTCCAAAGTCCATACCCGTTCGGAAAACTCCCCATCTTCTGTAGCTGCAAGGGCGGTATTCATATCATATAAACGAGCATCAATGATGTCCAAGTAGTGCAGTAGCTCAGCCTCTGGAATCAAAGGTCTTTTCGGGCTGCCGTATTCTGGCTCATAGTGATGGGATAATATCATATGTTCTAAAAGTAGGATGACCTCAGGATCAACTTCTAGTTCTCTGCCTACCCTACTAATCTCCTTTATGCCTTGAATAATATGACCTAATAGTTTTCCTTCTAGGCTATAATCATTGACAATTCCTAACTCATTGGCTTCCATTTCCTCTATTTTCGCCATATCATGAAGGATAATCCCTCCAAAAAGTAAATCCTTGTTCAAATGAGTATAGATCTCTAACAACTTTTCCCCGCTCCTAAGCATGGTCAGGATATGATATAGCAGTCCCCCCCTTACAGCATGATGATTGGATTTGGCTGCTGGATAATAGAGCAGGGCCTGTTTTTTATCTTCTAAAATGGTCTGGGCAATTTTTGCAATATCCTGATGTTCTATTTTTTCTATGTAAGTGAATATTTGTTGATACATCCATTGGGAATCATGGGGTGCACATTGTACAAAGTCTTCTATAGACACCCCGTCTCCCTCTTCCGCCAAACGGATAAGCTCTATGTTAAATTGCAACTGACTTTGCCACTTATTCACCTTTCCCCTGACCTTGACTAACTTATTTTCTTTAAATGTATTTTCCTCTTCCTCTGTGCATTTCCATTTCTTTGCATTGATCTCTCCGGTATGGTCTCCCAGGGTTATATCTAAATATTTTTCATTATTTTTATTTAATTTTGTTTCTAGGGTTTTGATTATAAAAAAACTTTGTATTTTATCCCCCTCTGTAAAATCTCTAATCCTTTTTTCATCTATCATGGTTTTCACTCCTTATGGGTGTTGCTTTACTTATCTATTCTACTCTCTATCTTACATTAAAAAACACCCTCGAGTAAATGGGTGCTTGAAAAATCTAATAAATCTATTGATAAAATGCATATCTGTCCTCTAGTTTCCTAAAGATCATCACCACTAAGGTAGTAAATAACAAATAAAACAAAGCGGCTAATATAAAAGGTGTAATGGTAAACTCCCTAGCTACAATTTGTTTTGCGTTTCTAGTGACATCTGCCATGGCTATGGCCGCTACTAGGGCAGTATCCTTTACTAAGGTGATGGCTTCATTGGATAGGGGAGGTAAAACTCTTTTTATGGCCTGGGGAATTACAATATATTTCATGGTCTGACTATAGGACATTCCTAAACAATAGGAGGCCTCATATTGTCCCTGGTCAATGGATTGAATGCCTCCTCTAAAAATTTCTGTAAAATAAGCCCCATAATTCAATATAAAAGTCAAGGAGGCTGCTTGAAAGGCTGATAGCTTTAATCCCCAGACCCCTAATCCATAATAGGCGAAGAAAAGTTGTAGCATCAAAGGCGTTCCCCGAAGTAACCAGGTATATAAACCAATAAGACCTTGTAATATCTTAAATCTAGATAACTTTCCTAAGGCTACCACAACCCCTATGGGAATGGAAAATATCATGGTTATTGCATATAACAATAATGTATTTTTGCTACCTTCTAATATAAATTTAGACATTTCTAGTATATTTTCCATACTATTCTTCTCCTATCTTAATACAATGTCCTCTCCAAACCACTTCTTAGAGATTTCTCCTACTATTCCCTCTTGTACTAACTCATCTATGGCTTTGTCTATGGCTTCTTTTAGAGCCTTATCTTCTTTTCTAAAGCCTACAGCATAGAATTCCGCACCAAAGTTCTCTTCCAAGACTTTGTATTCTCCTGGCTTTTGAGCGATATAATATTTTCCTACAACTTCATCTACAATCACGGCATCGGTTCTACCGGATTTTAAATCTAAAAGCGCTTCTACATTATTTTCATATTCCTTTATTTCTTTTAGAGAATCTTTTACATCTGGCTCAGCGTTTAGAGCCGTGGCACTGGTGCTTTCCATTTGCAATCCCACTATCTTATCCTTTAAATCTTGTTTGTTTTTAATAGAAGAATCTGCCCCCACAGCAATAATTTGATCATTTTCTAAATAAGGTTCTGAAAATAAAACCTTTTCTTTACGTTTTTCACTGATACTAAAGCCATTCCAAATGACATCAATATCTCCACTGCTTAAGCTTAATTCTTTTGCTGCCCAATCAATAGGTTTTAATTCTAGCTCGATACCCAATTTCTTTGTGACTTCCTTGGCTAAATCAATATCAAAGCCTACAATCTCTCCTTTTTCATCCTTAAAGCCCATAGGAGGAAAACTGTCATCCAATCCCATAATCAGCTTTCCATTTTCTTTTATTTCTTCTAAAGATTGATCTCCCTGTTCTTGCGCTGTAGGTTGACTATTACAACCTAATAGAAATACAGAAAGTGTTATTAGTATAATAGCCCCTATTATCATTCTTTTTTTCATTATAAGATCCTCCTCATATTTTTACTCTTCTCTCTTCACATCCCCATAGCCTAATCGTTCTAAGATTAAAAGGTATCCATTAGCTCCATATTTCAAAGATCGATTTACCCGACTAATGGTCGCCGTACTTGCTTTAGTTTCCTCTTCTATCTGCGTATACTTTACATTTTCTTTAAGTAATTTTGCTACTTGCAACCTTTGGGCAATAGATTGAATTTCCTTTATGGTGCAAATATCCTCAAAAAAACGATAACACTCCTCTAGATTTTCTAGCTTTAAAATAGCTTGAAACAACTCATCTATAGTTCTATCTTTTATTTTAGAATGATGGTGGTCCATGTCATCCTCTCCCTTCCTTGCATTCAATAAAAAAATCTCTTGTTCCAACACCAATAAATGATTAACTTAATTGATATTATACTTTATCATGGTAAAGTTGTAAAGTAATAAATTGTTTTTGACCCTCTTTATTGTTCTAACATATTCTATACATGTCATAGTCTAATCTACTTTTGAATAGATATTTAAAGTATCCCGATGATTTTAATGGCTATTAAAACTATAGAATTCTATGAGAGAAAGGATGAACAAATCATGCTTATCCCCTATATTATCTTTTTTACCGGTTTTATCTTTATGCTCAAGGGTGGAGATCTTTTTGTTGATGCTGCTACCTGGCTGGCAAAAATTACAAGAATGCCAGAGGTTCTTATTGGTGCTACTATAGTGAGTCTAGCTACTACCCTTCCTGAAACTATGGTCTCCACGCTTTCATCTATTCACAATGAAACTTCTATGGCCATAGGAAATGCTATAGGCTCTATCATATGTAATACAGGTTTAGTTCTGGGAATATGTAATATCATCAAGCCCAGCAAAATCCGTTCAAGAATTTTTTACATAAAAGGGATCATGCTGCTTTTATACATTGTGGCTTTTTGGTTCCTTGCATCAAGTGGAGTGATCCAAGGAATTTCCATTACTATTCTTTTTATCATGCTTGCTATCTATATTGTTTTTAATTTACGAGTAGTTCAATATCAGAAAGACCATCAAAATCTTCATGAAAAAAAGAGCTCCTTTACTTTTAAAGAAGTTCTTTATCAATTCTTTGTTTTTATTGCTGGAGCAGCTTTTATTTTAATTGGTGCTAATTTATTGGTAGACTACGGAGTAATTATTGCTGAACATTGGGGGGTACCTTCAGGAATTATTGCCATTACTATTCTAGCCTTCGGCACTTCACTGCCGGAATTTATTACGTCCGTAACAGCTATTCGAAAGGGGCATGCTGGCTTATCTATGGGCAATATTATAGGCTCTAATATTTTAAATATTTCTTTAGTATTAGGGGCTTCGGCATCCTTTAACCCTTTACAATTCACTACTCAGAATCTGGCTTTAGACATTCCCGTTGCCTTTATTATTAATTTTCTTTTGATTGTTCCTGCTTTCTTTACCAAAAGAATTAGCCGTCTTCAAGCCTTCTTAATCTTTTTGGTGTATGTAGTGTATATGGGCTTTTTAATTCTTTACTATATATAAAGAGTTGCCTAAAATATTTTAGACAACTCTTAGAGGAATGGATTATCCTAAGAATACTTTCATATCTTCTTCTACTGTTCCCATTGGTGCAATACCAAAGTTTTCTACCAATACATTGGCTACATTTGGTGATAAGAATGCTGGTAGGCTTGGTCCTAAGTGGATATTTTTTACACCTAGGTGTAGTAAAGCCAGTAGGACAATAACAGCTTTTTGTTCGTACCATGCAATGTTATAGGATATTGGTAATTCGTTAATATCATTTAATTCAAATACTTCTTTTAGTTTTAACGCAATAACAGCTAAGGAATAGGAGTCGTTACATTGTCCTGCATCTAGGATTCTTGGAATACCACCGATATCTCCTAATTCTAATTTATTGTATTTGTATTTTGCACAACCTGCTGTCAAAATTACGGTATCTTTAGGTAATTGCTTTGCAAATTCTGTATAATAATCTCTGCTCTTCATTCTTCCGTCACAGCCTGCCATAACAAAGAATCTCTTAATGGCACCGGATTTTACAGCGTCTACTACTTTGTCTGCTAGACTTAGTACGGTATGGTGAGCAAATCCACCTACAATGCTTCCTTTTTCAATCTCTACGGGAGCCGCACATTTTTTAGCATGCTCTATGATTTGAGTAAAGTCTTTTTTGCCTTTTTCATCTTCCTCGATGTGAATTAATCCTTCAAAACCTACATTGCTTGTTGTATATACTCTATCTTTATAAGAAGCCTTTGGAGGTACTAGGCAGTTTGTTGTCATTAGAATAGGTCCGTTAAAGGAATCAAATTCCTTATCTTGTTTCCACCATGCATTTCCATAGTTCCCTACAAAATGATCATATTTTTTGAATGCTGGATAGTAGTTAGCAGGTAACATTTCACTATGAGTATAAA
Organism: Irregularibacter muris; assembly: GCF_024622505.1. Classification (NCBI taxonomy): domain Bacteria; kingdom Bacillati; phylum Bacillota; class Clostridia; order Eubacteriales; family Eubacteriaceae; genus Irregularibacter; species Irregularibacter muris. Next base: position 7,067 of record NZ_JANKAS010000012.1, on the reverse strand, counting down.
CATCTACTCCAGTTCCTGCGGTTTGTTCTAATAATTGTTCCATATCCTTTAAATCATGACCACTGATTAAGATTCCAGGGTTCTTTCCTACACCGATATTTACTTCTGTGATTTCTGGATTTCCATAGGTGGAAGTGTTTGCTTCATCCAATAGGGCCATAACATCTACGCCATATTTTCCTGTTTCTAAGGTTAAAGCGACTAAATCATCTGCTGTTAGACCATCATTTAAAGTTTCGGCTAAAGCTCTTTCCATAAAGGCAAAGATTTCATCTTTTTTGTATCCTAGGTTATCTGCATGGGCTGCATAGGCTGCCATACCCTTTAATCCGTATATAATTAATTCCCTTAGGGATCGAACATCTTCATTTTCTGTGGCAAGAACACCTACTTGGGTTGCTTTCTTTTCAAAATCTTCTAGAGTTTCTCCTGTAAAGTATGCTGCATCATGGGTAACTGCTGCTGTATCGCCACCAGCTAAAGCTACTTGCTCTTTAAGTGTATCTCTTAATTTAAGACCTTTTCTTACTCTTGCTACAAAAACATTTTTATTGAAGTTTGCATTGGTAATGGTAGCAAATAATCCATTCATAATGAATTCATCTGCTTCCCCATTGACTACTCCGACTTTTCTTCCCTCTACTGCCCATAGGGAAATCCCTTTTATTGTGTAAATTAATAAGTCCTGTAGGTTTGCTACATCCTCTGGCTTTCCACATATTCCTCTAACTGTACATCCTGTGCCTTTAGATGCCTCTTGACATTGAAAACAAAACATGCTCATTAAAAATCCCTCCATTATCTTTATTAATTAATTTTATTTAATTTTCCTGTTGGTTGTTGTTTCTGTAGTAATCATATCAGTATTGTAGAATTAAAAACGTGATAAAGGTTACGGAAAGGAAAATTTATTAAAAACTGTACGCAAAAAAGATCTAATAACTTGAATTAGATCTTTTAAGAAGTTATAGGTGGCCCAAAATCGCCCCTATTTATGATAAGGTAAATTGTTTATCAAGGTAAAAGCCCGATAAATCTGCTCATACAGGGTAAGGAGCATAAGCTCACTATCCATCTCCATAGAGGTAAGAGCCAAATGCATATCCTCTTTTCCATCAAGTACTTCTTTATCCGCAATTAAAAATACAATATCACTTTTCCCCTGTACTCCCATTTTCTTTATATTGCTCCCTAGCCTTTCAGAGGACATCATCTCCCCCTTTGGATTGACTAAGATAATATAGGAATTATTTTTAATATTTTTATGGATATCTTCTATTTTTTTCAGCGTGATATGCTTTATTTTACAATATCTACTTAAGCGTTTATTATATTCCTGTATTCCCTTTTTTATAAAGGGCTTATTTATTTTCTCTATGGTTAATAGGGTTATGTTCATTATGCACCATCTTTTAGTCTATTTGTTTTATATTCATACATTCGTTTATCTGCTTTTTTAATTAAATTTTGTAATTCTGCATTATCTTCTGGGTAATTGGCAATACCATAGCTAAATTCTACCTTTACTATTTTTCCGTGGGCATATACAGGTGTTGTATCTAATAACCTTTTAATTTTGTGTATCCTATGCTTTACACTTTCCTCGTCTGCATTAAAGAATATGGCAATAAATTCATCCCCTCCATAGCGGGCAAGTAAATCTGATTCTCTTATATTTTTCTTTATGGTATTGACAAAGGATAAAATAGCTTTATCTCCTGCCTGATGACCAAAGGTATCATTAATATTTTTCAAATTATCTAAATCAAAGTATACTAATGAAAAGCTTCTATTACTTTCCTGTGTTTTCTCCATAAAGGACAAATACAATTCTTCAAAATATCTTCTATTATAAACATTGGTTAAACTATCATGTCTGGATAGATATAATACCTCATCGATCAACTTGTGGTTCTTTATGACGATACCTGCCTGATTGGAAAAGAACTCCATGGTGTCTATATCTTCATTATTAAAGGCGTTTATTTCAGAACTATCTATATTAATCATGCCATAGAGCATACCATCAATAACAATGGGACAGCTTAAAGTAGTTTTCACAGTCAATCCCTCTGCAGATTTTAATGCTTTATATTTCGATTGGTCTAATACAGCTTCATTAAAGGCACTTATATTTCTTATAATACAGGGTTTTGTTAACTGACCATTGGTTTTGATGTAGGCAAAGGTTTCCTCCAAATTCAATTTAATATTCTGAATTTTTTCCTTATCATATCCCACAACAGCCTTAAATTCCAACTCATTATCCATGTTTAGCACGATAAGGCTTCCCTTTTCAGCCTGTTTTATGATCTCTACCGCCTTTTTTAAGATGGTGTCAAAAAGGTCCTCTGTATTGGGTATTTTGATGATAATATCTGTTAGATGAAGAATTTCTTTTATGGTATTTGTATTATTTTCTAAGTTCTTTTCCGCCATTATATAGTTCCTATAGGAGCCCCTATAGGACAAAAATAACACAAGGGCAACAGTAATAAAGGTCAAATTAATTTGAATAGCTTGTACATTTTTTTGAAAAAAATACGGGGGCAATAAAATGCCAATTCCTATAGCAAATAAGAGAAATATGGCTATGATGATCAAGTTATCCATTGATTTTTTCATTTTCCTCACCTTTTACATGAAATTTTTGCCCACTGATAAAGTCAAAAAATATCCTTACCTATTTATATTTCTATCTTTATAGAAATATTCCTCTTTTCACTATAAGAAATATTTCCAAAGTCTTATATCATAATGGGAAGATTATCAGCCTATCTCTCACTTTTTTAAATCTTCTGAATCTTTTTATTCTATTATACTATATTCTAGAATAAAATCATCTTGTAAAAACAAAAAAGAAACTAGGATCTCTTTTTACTAACCATTTACCACTATACCCCCATTGACATGAATGGTCTGTCCAGTAACATAGGAAGCCTGTTGAGATGCCAAATATACATAAGCCCCTGCAACCTCCACAGGTTGCCCCGGTCTTGCCATGGGTGCAGTATTTCCAAACTGGGCCACCTCATCTCCAGTAAAAGATGCCGGTATCAGAGGAGTCCAAATGGGCCCTGGTGCTACGGCATTGACTCTTATATTCTGATTAGCCAAAGATATAGCTAAGGAGCGGGTGAGAGATACTACAGCCCCTTTGGTAGCAGCATAATCTATTAGGGTTTCATGACCCTTATAGGCGGTAATGGAAGCGGTGTTGATAATATTGCTTCCTGGCTGTAAGTGAGGCATTGCTGCCCTTATCAAATAGAACATGGAAAATATATTGGTATGAAAGGTCTTTTCCAATTGTTGGTTGGTAAGCTCTTCTATGCTGTTTACCGTATGCTGTTCGGCGGCATTATTGACTAGAATATCAATTTTTCCGAATTCCCCTATGGTTTTATTCACCACTTCTATACAAAATTGATCCTGTCCCACATCTCCTGCCATGAGCATACACTTTCTTCCTAGACCATCAATGATTTCCTTTGTGCCCTGGGCATCTTCGTGTTCATCTAAATAGACGATAATAATATCTGCCCCTTCCTTTGCAAAGGCAATAGCTACAGCCTTACCGATTCCACTATCCCCTCCAGTAATGATAGCGGTTTTATTTTGAAGCTGGTTAGATGCCATATATTCAGGATTTTCAGTAATGGGTACGGGATTCATTAAGGTTTCTAATCCCGGTTGTTTCTCTTGTGTTTGTGCTGGTACTGTTTTGGGGTAATTAATCCAAGGTTGCTGATTAGTCATTTTTATTTCTCCTTCTATAAATTTATTTTCTTTTCTTATTGACAATATCTTTTCCTTTAAGGGTTTTCTTGTCCAAGTCCGCTGGCTCCATTTCATTATTGGACAAACCCAATTCGTTGGCAATTTCAAACTGTCCTTGTTCCATCATTTTTCTTTGTTTTTCTTTTTTCATTTTTGGATCTACATTTTTCATTTAGCTCAACCTCTCCTTCCTTTCTTTTTTGTCTTATATACTATTTTTCTTCATATGTTTTTTAAAATACAGGGAATATTAGGTACATCCCTTAAAAATGACAGATATAGAAAAATGCTATCTTTTTAGATAGCATTTTAAAAAATCATTACTAAGATTCCCTTTTCTTTTGAATTCTCTTGGCAACTTTTAGGGCTTCTTCCCGCTGCTTATAGTTATTCCCTCCGGTAAGATAGAGTTGATCTTCTAATCCTGCCCAATCCTCACCTATCTCCACATCCTGCTGCCAGCTAGTATAAGTTTTTTTCTTCTCTCCATTATCCATAAAATTCCCCCATTCTTTTTATTTCATTCCTTATTATTTTTTATTCCTATGAATTTTTCATACTAGGGAATTTATGGAGTGGTCGTCTTTATATAGATTATAGAAAAATTAGTATGAATAATAAGTCAAATTTAGTTCTGTAGATATTTACAAAAATATACAATAATAAGGGGAATATTGGTATACTATAGTTGTAATTTATTGAATATTTGTGAAAAAAGCATGACATAAAGACTAAAAAACTATAAGGGGGAATCACATGAACAACAAAGATAAGTTTACTTTTATCACCTTTCTAATCATTTTTATTATTTATAATATCATTGGATATATCTTCGATGTAGATGTATTAAAAGTTTTAACCATTCATAAAAATGGTTTTGGAATAAGTTTTATTAGTGTGATTGCACCAGTCATAACAGCATATTTGATCTATTATATATTAAGACGCCTAGAAATCAGCATCAACAAATAATATTTATATTTTGTGGCGTAGTAGGAGAAAAATACGTCGTAGACTGCCCTTCTTTTCATGATAGGAACAGCTGGATTAGTTAAATTCCGACTTGCTACGTTTGGGGTAAGAGTTTGTAAAATTTGCTTTCAGCAGCGTCAAAAACTCGCTTTGCTCAAACACTTGACTTAAAACGCTTCCAGCTACATTAACAAACTCTAAACCCTTACACTACGTCAAGTCTCCATTTAACTAATCCAGCTGACCTGCAAACAGTGCGTTATAAAAAGGCTTGTCATCCTGAACGTTAACGAAGGATCTTAGACCCAAAAGACAAACATAAGATGCTTTGTTTCCTTCAGCATGACAGTCACTTTTTACGACGCACTATTTATGTGTCAGCTGGGGGAGTTAAATGGAGATTTTGCTTTGTGAAGAGACTTAGAGTTTGTTAATGAAGCTATATAGGGGCTTTAAGTCAAGTGTCTGAGCGTAGCGAGTTTTTGACGCTACCTATATAGCGAATTTACAAACTCTTGGGCTCAAACATGAGCAAATCGGAATTTAACTCCCCCAGCGGCTGAGATTAATGGATAGGGGCATGCTTACGACGTATTTTTCTTATTATACGAACAAAAATTCCATAAAGAAAGGATGTATTATAGATCTATAATACATCCTTTCTTGTGTTTATTAACATTTTTTAAATTAGGCATCAAAAACAAGTATGTACCTGTTTCTTCTAAGGATATCTGACCAGTCTATTCCCTATCGGATCATTTATTGCTTTTTCTCCAAATTTTCATTTTTTCAGCTTCTTTAATTAATTCCTCTCTAAAATCAGGATGGGCAATGGAAATGATGGCTTCACATTTTTGCCATGTAGATAATCCCTTTAAATTTACTTTACCGTATTCTGTAACCAAATAGTGAATGTTTGCTCTAGTATCCGTGATAATAGATCCTGGTGCTAGAGTTGGCACAAGTCTAGACTTTACTGTGCCATCCTTTGTGGTAAAGCTTGATGAACAGCAGATAAAGCTCTTGCCCCCCTTAGATAGATAAGCACCCAAGACAAAATCCAATTGTCCTCCTGCACCACTGATATGCTTTATCCCTACGGATTCTGAATTGACTTGACCAAATAAATCCACCTCCACTGCATTGTTAATGGAAATAAACTGATCAATAGAGGAAATCACTCTTACATCATTGGTGTAATCTACTGGAGCACTCATGGCTTCTGGATTATTATCGATATAATCATATAGTTTTTTTGTCCCTGCCCCAAAGGCATAGGTTTGACGGAATCGGTCAATAGACTTTTGGGATCCATTGATTTTCCCTTCCTTTGCAATGTCCACAAAGGCATCTACATACATTTCAGTATGCACTCCTAAATCCTTTAAATCCGATTGGGCAATAAGAGAGCCTACTGCATTGGGCATACCTCCAATCCCCAATTGTAAACATGCTCCATTGGGGATATCTTCCACAATGAGCTGAGCTACTTGTTTGTCTATTTCAGTAGCTTTTGCCCCTCCTAATTCACCAATGGAAGGATGGTCTCCTTCTACAATGTACTCTACCTTGGAAATATGAATGCTATTTTCAAAACCCCCAAGACAACGGGGCATATTTTTATTGACTTCCACAATGATCTTTTTGGAAGTTTCGCAAACCGCCATCATATGGGAGGCATTAGGTCCAAAATTAAAATATCCATGCTTATCCATAGGAGCTACTTGAAACATAGCTACATTATTGGGACAAGAGGACTCCCTATAGTATCTAGGCAATTCTGAATATCTGATAGGACTATAATAGGCAAAGCCCTGATCTATTGCCTTTCTTTCTATACCTGACATATGCCAGGAGTTCCAGGTAAAATGCTGTGCCACATCTTTAACTTTAAATACCTCAGGAACCCTTAGTAGAATTCCTCCCCGTAGCTTTACGTCAGTAAGTTCTTCTGACCGATCAGCTAAGGCCTTGTCCAACGCTACAGGAGTTCCTGTAGTCCAACCATAATCTACCCAATCTCCAGATTGAATGATCCTTACTGCTTCCTTTGCTGTCACTAATTTGTCTTGATATTCCCTCTGAAAATCCATTTTCTATCCCCCTAAAAATAAAGTAATCACTTTTTATAGATAAATTGAAGAAGGGGATAAGGTACCTACCTATCCCCTTGTCCCTTTGTGGTTAATTTTTAGCATCCATTTCTACTTTAATCTTTTCCGTAAGTATGGGAAGGATTTTCGTTGCATCCCCCACAATTCCATAATCTGCTACTTCAAATATGGGGGCTGAATCATCCTTGTTGATGGCAATGA